>CBAAAD010000173.1:0-2834 GCA_964658785.1 uncultured Methylobacterium sp. | reverse complement strand
AAGGACAACCACGGCAACAGCGGTGATCTGAAGCCCGGCAGCGTGCAGTGGATGACGGCCGGCCGCGGCATTCTGCATTCGGAGATGCCGCAGCAGGAAAACGGACTGATGTGGGGTTTTCAGCTGTGGGTGAACCTGCCGGCGAAGGACAAGATGATCGCGCCGCGCTATCAGGACATCGCGCCGGAAAATATTCCCGTCGTGCATCCCGCCGATGGCGTGGAGGTGCGCGTGCTTGCCGGTGAAGTCGGCGGTGCGACCGGTCCGGTTGAAGGCATCGCCACCAATCCGATCTATGTCGACGTGAGCCTTGCTGCCGGAGCGGAGTTCACCTTGAATCTGCCGGTTGGCCATCACGGCTTTGCCTACGTGTTCGATGGCGAGTCGGCCCTGGTCGGCGGCGAGCAGCTCAAGCGCAGCGAGCTGGGCGTGTTTTCCGATGGCGACAGCATTCAACTCAAGGGCGCTGAAAAGGCCTCGCGACTGATTGTGGTCGCCGGTCGCCCATTGAACGAGCCCGTGGCGCGCTACGGCCCGTTCGTGATGAACACGCAGGCGCAGATCCACGAAGCGATTGCGGATTTTCGCGCGGGCAAGTTCTGAGATGGGTGCTTGTCATTGAGGGAATATCTGGCGAGCGAGTCGGAGCCGGAGAATTTCAACACCGCCTAGCTGCGGTCCTTCTCCTCACCGTTCTCCCTGAGCGTAGCCGCGCAGCGGCGGAGTCGAAGGGCAAGCCTCCGGTCTTCTCAACTTAGGTCGCTTGATGCCCTTCGACTCCGCTACGCTCAGGGAGAACGGCTAAAGAGCAGGCCAGGGCGTTCATTCCCGCGGCTGATCAACTCTCAACGTGGCAGGCAACGCACGAATCACAATCTTGTTGTTCTTCCACGTCACCGATTTTCCATCGAGCATCGCGGCAGCCGGTGGCTTGCCGGGATACGGCCAAGGCAACACCAGCCCACCGGGCGGCACCGTCATACCGCTCTTGATGCGAAGCTCCAGTTTTTCGCTAGTCTCCCGCAAGCTGTAACTCAGCTCGCCATACGGGGTGCGCAAATGCGCGATGCCCACGCCTTTTCCGGTGAGCCAAGCCGGCGAAATGCCCGCCGCCAGCACCAGCGCATGATCGTGGCTGCGCTCATAGGCGAACATGTCGTAGGCCGAGCGCATGAAATCCGAGGCGATCCACGCGTGCGGCATATCGCCGACGAAGCGCGGCTGGCGCGGGTCGTGGCCCACCACTTCGGCCCACTGGTTCCACGCGGCCGGGCGACGGCCGTTAAAAAAGAAGGTGAACAGCTGCTGCAGCCGACCGCGCCAGCCTAGCCGCACAAAGCTGGCGATAGTGCGGATTTCGTAGGGCGTGTAGTCGGTCCACGGCTGCTTGCCGTCGCGGCGCGCAATGAAGCTCTGCCAGTAACGTTCGAACGTCTGTGGCAGCAGGTTTGGCGGCAGCCAGTCGATCGCATCGCCGGGCGACAGGGCGATCGTGGTCGAGGTTGCGTCGAAGTCGCCGAGCTCGGCCGAGCCCGGAATGTAGTCGACATGATGCTGTTGCATGGTCAGCAGGATCGAGGCTTTCAGATCCGCCTGGAACTGATCCCGCGAAGCGGCAAACGTCGCTGCTTCATCGGTCTTGCCCAGCACCGTGGCCAGCTGCACCGCCTCCTGGTAGCCGATCAGCGACCAGAAATCGTCCCAGTACGAATGCATGGGTTTGGCCCAGTAGCCTTCGTGACTGATCGATGCCGGCATCAGGCCGTAATTCGCCCGATTCGCGGCGGACTCGTTGGCCGGCGTGCGCTCGCTTTCGCGCAGTTTGTCCATGTAAGCCACCGTCTGCTCGACGTGCGGCCACAGTTCTACCAGGCCGGCGCGGTCGTGGCTGTAACGCCACCACTGCGCGATGGCGAAGATCAGCTCGCCCTGGCTGTCATTCTCCGGCACCGGATCGGCGCCGCGCTTGTCGACGCAGCACGGCACCTTGCCGGTGTGAAACTGCTGCGGCGCATACCAGTGGATAAAGTCGCCGGCCGCGTCCGCGTGCCCGCTGCGCAGCAGGGCCTCGCTCATCATCGCACCGTCGCGGATCCACGAACGGGCATAGGAGCGCGTGCCCGGCTGCAGCGCGTCGCCATCGCGCGACATCAGAATTTGCGCCAGCGTACTGCGCGCCGTATCGGCGATGGCCTGCTGCGCGGCCGGCAGCTGCAGCGTGACGCGGTTGAGTTTTTCGCGCCAGGCTGCCGCCGTCTGATCCTGCTGCTGTTGAAGCCATTGCGCAGCGTCTGGTGGCGGCACGAACGGCGGCTGTTTGTCGGTAGCCCCTAAATTCGGCACGACCAGGCCGAGCGTCACCTCGCCATGCGCGGGCACGGTGAGCTTGTAGAGCAGCGCGCCCTGCGCGTAGCCAGAGTTGTCGTGCAGCGATGCCTTCTCGATGCCCGCATGGATTTTCGTCGGGGAAGCGCTGGCCAGCTGTTCGGGCAGGGTAACTGCACCATGCGGGCTGGCCACAAAGGCGGACGGCGCCCGCAGCGGCACGATCTGCAGCGAATCATTCACG
This sequence comes from uncultured Methylobacterium sp., assembly GCA_964658785.1. Taxonomy (GTDB): domain Bacteria; phylum Pseudomonadota; class Gammaproteobacteria; order Xanthomonadales; family Rhodanobacteraceae; genus Rhodanobacter. Next base: position 265 of record CBAAAD010000173.1, on the reverse strand, counting down.
CGCAGCGCGTGTCCGCTCCAGTCCAGATCGTGGATCGGACTGACACCCGACTTCATATTGAGGAACTGCGTCGGCGGATTGACCTGGAACGGGCGTACCAGCAATGCCAGGGTCAGTGTGCGCGGTTTGTCGCTTTCATTATGCAGGCGATACTGGGCAAACAGGTTCAAATCCCTCGGCATGCCGCTGGCGAAGGTGGTCGTCTCCAGGCTCAGGCCATCCGTCTGCCAGCGCACTGTGGGTATCGGCAAATAGCCGTCCAGAA
>CBAAAD010000172.1:2931-6440 GCA_964658785.1 uncultured Methylobacterium sp. | reverse complement strand
GGGCCGCGCGCGGCGCCTGCACGAAGAGTCGGCCGAAGGCACGCTCACCACGCTGATGGCACGCCTTGGGCTGGTGTCCGAGCGCGATCTGGCCGAGGCCTGGGCCGAACTGCTGCAGGTGCCGCTGCTGGCCGCCCGCGATGCGCCCGAACTGCCGCCGGCCGATCTGGAAATCTCCCTGCGCTTTCTGAAGCAGCAGCACGTGGTGCCGGTGCTGGACGAAAAAGACGGGCTGGCGCTCATCGTGTCCGACCCCGCCGATCCGTATCCGCTGCAGGCAGTCACGCTGGCGGCCGGCCGGCCGGTGGCGCTGCGGGTGGGCCTGCGTTCGGAAATCGACGGGCTGATCGAACGTTATTACGGCACCGGCCGCTCGGCGATGGGCACCATCGTGGAAAACCTCGATGGCAGCGCCGCCGAAGAGGACGACGTCGAGCATCTGCGCGACCTCGCCTCCGAGGCGCCGGTCATCCGCCTGGTCAACCTGATCCTGCAGCGCGCGGTGGAGCAGCGCGCGTCGGACGTGCACATCGAGCCGTTCGAGAATCGCCTGAAAGTGCGCTATCGCATCGACGGCGTGCTGCATGAAGTGGAAGCGCCGCCCTCGTCGTCCACCGCCGCGGTAATTTCGCGCGTGAAAATCATGGCGCGATTGAACATCGCCGAGCGCCGCCTGCCGCAGGACGGCCGCATCCAGCTGCGCGTGCAGGGCAAGGAGCTCGACCTGCGCGTGTCGACCGTGCCGACCAGCTTCGGCGAGTCGGTGGTCATGCGTATTCTCGATCGCGAATCGGTGGTGTTCGATTTCGCCTCGCTGGGTTTCACCGACAGTTTTCAGCAGCGCTTCGTCGACGTGCTGCAGCGCCCGCACGGCATCCTGCTGGTCACCGGCCCGACCGGTTCGGGTAAAACCACCACGCTGTACACGGCGCTGTCGCAGATCAACACGCCCGACGTGAAAATCATCACGGTCGAGGACCCGGTCGAGTACCAGCTCGAAGGCATCAACCAGATTCAGGTGAAGCCGCAGATCGGGCTGGATTTTTCCGGCGCGCTGCGCTCGATCATGCGCCAGGATCCGGACGTCATCATGATCGGCGAAATGCGCGATCTGGAAACCTGCCGCATCGCGATCCAGTCCGCGCTCACCGGTCACCTGGTGCTGTCGACCCTGCACACCAACAGCGCGGCGGGCGGCATCACGCGCCTGCTCGACATGGGCGTGGAGGACTATCTGCTCGGCTCCACCATCAACGGCATCCTGGCCCAGCGGCTGGTGCGCCGGCTCGATCCGGAAACGGCGATTTCGTACGAAGCGCTGCCCGAAGTGATCGAACAATTCGAGCTGGAAAAATACACCGACGAGCGGCCGATCCGATTGTGGAAGCCGGGCACCAGCGCGGCCAATCCCACCGGCTACCGCGGGCGCCGCGCGATCATGGAATTTCTCACCATGAGCGATCCGCTGCGCAGGCTAGTGATGCAGCGCGCCGACGCCGGCGAGATCGAGCGGCAGGCGCGCAGCGAGGGCATGCGCACCATGTACGAAGACGGCATCGCCAAGGCCGTGGCCGGTGTGACCACGCTGGAAGAAGTCATGCGCGTCACGCAGGACGGTTGACGTGGCGCAATTCAGCTACAGGGCGGTCAGCGATTCGGGCGAAATGCTGCAGGGCCAGATGGAGGCGCTCAGCGTCGAGGAAGTGATCGGCCGCCTGCAGGATCAGGGCCATACCCTGCTGGCCGCGCAGCCGGCCGACGGCGCGGCCGGCGGTAGCGGGCTGGCCGGCCTGTTCAAGCGCGGGCCGTTCACCGGTGATCAGCTGGCCCAGTTCACGCATCAGCTGGCGACGTTGCTGAGCGCTGGCCAGCCGCTCGATCGCGCGCTGAGCATCCTGCTGGATCTGCCCGAAGGCGAGCATGCCAAGAAGATGGTCGAACGCGTGCGCGACCGCGTGCGCGGCGGCACCACGCTGTCGCAGTCGATGGACGAGGAGCTCGGCGTGTTTCCCAAGCTCTACATCAGCCTGGTGCGCGCGGGCGAGGCCGGCGGCTCGCTCGAAGAAACGCTGCGGCGTCTGGCCGATTATCTGGAACGCGCGCAGGCGCTGCGCGGCAGCATCATCAATGCGCTGATCTATCCCGCGTTTCTGATGGTCGGCGTGCTCGGCTCGCTGGTGCTGCTGCTGGCCTACGTGGTGCCGCAGTTCGTGCCGATCTTTGCCGACATGCAGGTACCCATTCCGTGGATCACCCAGGCCGTGCTGGTGCTGGGCAATACGCTGCAGGCGTGGTGGTGGTTGATCCTGCTGCTGATCGGCGGCGGCATTTTTTTCTGGCGCGCGCGCCTGCGCGACCCCGAGGCGCGGCTGGCCTGGAATACGAAAATGCTGACGATGAAGCTGGTCGGCCCGCTGCTGCTGAAAGTGGAAACCGGGCGCATCGCCCGCACGCTGGGCACGCTGCTGAAAAACGGCGTGCCGCTGCTGAGTTCGCTCACCATCGCGCGTCAGGTCACCAGCAATCGGGCGCTGGACGCAGCGCTTATCCAGGCGCATGAGCAGGTCAAGGGCGGCTCCGGTCTCAGTCTTGCGCTGGGCCAGTCGAAGCTGTTTCCGCGGCTGGCGATGCAGATGGTCCAGGTGGGCGAAGAAGCCGGCCAGCTCGACACCATGCTGCTGAAAGTTGCCGACACCTTCGAGCTCGAATCCAAGCGCGCGATCGATCGCCTGCTCGCTGCCCTGGTGCCGGCGCTGACCATCGTGATGACGGTTATGGTGGCGATCATCATGGCCGCGATCCTGCTGCCGCTGCTGAGCCTGACCAGCAATATTCAATAAAGATTTGAACGGAGAGAACATGAAGATTTATTCGATGAAACAAGAACAGGCAATAGGAAACCGGGAACACGGAAATGCGTTGGCAGATCAACCCATGTGCGCCGGTGTGAATGTTTTCAAAGTGCGTGGTGAAAGCTCGCGGCAAACAGCCCGTTCCCCGTTACCCGTTTGCCGTTCCCTTCGCGCATCGCGCGCCTCAGGCTTCACCCTGCTCGAAATGCTCGCGGTGATCGTGCTGATCGGCATCATCGGCGCGGTGGTGGTGACTCAGGTCGGCAAGAACGTGGACAAGGGCAAGTACGGCGCGGGCAAGGCCCAGCTGATGACGCTCAGCCAGAAGATCGAGAACTACGCGCTCGACAACGGCTCGCCGCCGCAGCAGCTGGACGACCTGATGACCAAGCCGGCCAACGCGACCAACTGGCAGGGTCCGTATGCCAAGGAGTCCGAGTTGAAGGATCCCTGGGGTCATCAGTTCGGTTACCAGTACCCCGGTCAGCACGGCAGCTTTGATCTGGTTTTCTACGGGCAGGACGGCAAGCCCGGCGGCGACGGCTACAGCCAGGATGTCGGCAACTGGCAATGAGCATTTTCAGGGAACGGGGAACAGGAAACAGGGAACGCCAGTGCACGGCAGGTGGGCTGCCTGTGCCCTTGTTCCCCGTTTCC
>CBAAAD010000172.1:0-2831 GCA_964658785.1 uncultured Methylobacterium sp. | reverse complement strand
TCGGTTTCGGTCACGCAGGGGCTGGCCAGTGCGCGCATCAACGCGGCCAGCAGCGAGCTGGCGGCGGCGTTGCGGGCCACGCGCGCGCAGGCGATCGTCAAGGGCGCGCAGCAGAATTTCGATGTCGATACGCGCACCGATACCTATCTCAATTTGAAGAAGCAGTCGGTGGCGTTGCCGAAAGGCTTGAAGCTCAGCATCACCAGCGCCAAGGACGACCAGCCGAACGATCACACCGGACGCATTCGCTTTTTCCCCGACGGCAGCTCCACCGGCGGGCGCATTACCCTGACCAGCGGCAAGCGCGAGTGGCACATCAACGTGTCGTGGCTGACCGGCGAAGTGCGCGTGGTCGATACGGCGACGACGGTGGCGATGCGATGATCGCTCGGTCGCCAGGGCAGCTGCGGTCATCGAATGCGCCGCCGCGTGCGCAGGGCGGTTTCAGCCTGCTCGAGGTGATCGCCGCGATCATGCTGCTGGCCATCGCGTTCGCCGCCCTGATGAAAGTGGCCGGCGGTTCGATCAGCCTCACCCAGAACGCGGCCGACTACAGCGAAGCGTCGCTGTGGGCGCGCGGCCTGCTCGACAGCGCCTTTGTCGGCACGCCGATCAAAACCGGCAACAGCGCGGGCCAGTTCAACAACCGCTTTCGCTGGCAGCTCGCGGTGACGCCGTGGAACGATGCCGGCAACCAGCCGCCGGAAGCGCCTCTGCACCTGTACCAGATGGATCTGGATGTGCTCTGGGGCCCGGCCGGTCGTCCACGATCGGCGCACTTTCGCACGCTGCGCCTGGCCGGGCAGGACACGGCCAACATGACGCGGACAGCGCCATGAGTGCCGGCGCCATCAAGCCGATGGCCGGCTTTACCCTGCTCGAAGTGCTGGCCTCGCTGGTGCTGCTGTCGCTGCTGCTGGTCGGCGTGTATTCGGGTTTGCGCACGGCCACGCACAGCGTGCGCTCGGGCACGGCATCGGTGGCACGGATCGATCAGATCCGCTCGGCCCAGCAGTTTCTGCAGCGCGAGCTGGCGCAGACGATGGCCCAGCCGATCCGCAAGAACGATCGCGGCGAGAACATCTATTTTCAGGGCGACGCAAACGAGATGCTTTTTGTGGCGCCCATGCCCGGCTACCTCGGCAAGCTCGGGCCGCAGCTGGAAAGCCTCAAGCTGGTCGACGATGGTCACGGTGACGCCAGCCTGGTGCTCAGTCTGGCCGTGCTGCCGCCGGACGGCTCGCCGCCGAAGGCGCTGGGTGATCCGCAGGTGCTGCTCGATCACATCAAGAGCGGTGGATTTACCTATCGCGGCGTCGATGCGCTGGGCAAGCCGGTGCCGTGGTCGGCGGCGTGGCCGGACGGACGCCTGCTGCCGCTGCTGGTGCGCATTCAGCTGCAGCCGAACGGCAATTACGCGTGGCCGCTGATGGAAATTCCGCTGCGGGTCAATCCACTGGCCAGCGGCACGCCCAGCGGCCTGCAGCCGTTGAACGGAAGCGCGCGATGAAGCGGCATTGCGCGCCGCTTTCGTCAGCACGCTCACGCCAGCGCGGCGTCGCCCTGCTGCTGGTGCTGTGGGCATGCACGCTGCTGGCGATTCTGCTCGGCGGTTATGCCGCACTGGCACGCACCGAAGGTTTGCAGACGCGCTATCAGTTCGCCCAGACGCAGGCGCACTACGCGGCCGAGGCCGGCGTCATGCGCGCGTTCTACGGGCTGCAGGACCCGATCAACAAGAACCGCTGGATCGGCGACGGGCGCGTCTACTCGATGGCGTTCGACCACGCCGACGTCAAGGTGACGGCCATCGGCGAAAGCGGCAAGGTGGATCTCAACGCGGCTTCGCCCGAAGTGCTGCAGGCGCTGTTCCAGGCCGCCGGCACGCCCGCGGCGGATGCCAAATCGCTGGCCGCCAACGTGGTGGACTGGCGCAGTGCGCCGCTGATCGCCAGCGATCTGGACAAGCGCCGCGCGCAATACCTGGCGGCGGGACACGACTACGGCCCGCGCAACGGCCCGTTCGTCAGCATCGAGGAACTGCAGATGGTGCTGGGCATGACGCCGGCGCTTTATCGCACGATTGCGCCGGACATCACGATCTGGTCCGGCAACGCCTCGCCCGATCCCAATACCGCGCCGCCGCTGGCGCTGGCCGCCATTCCCGGCATGACGCCGGCGCAGGAGGCGATCGTTTATGCCGCCCGCAGCAGGGGCGCGACCGATCCCAGTATGGTTCTCAACAACGGAGTAACGCATAGTATCCGGTCGGAGGCGACGCTGGCCGACGGCACGCGTGCGGTACTGCGCGCCACGATGCGTTTGCAGCAGGGCAATCAAGTAGGCGCACAGCCGTACGCGGTGCTGCGCTGGCAGGAGGGGGACGGAGAATGAGCAAGGCTTCGCAGTCGCTGCGGCCACTGATGGATCGCATGCGCCGCGCGTGGCGTGGCTCGCCGTTGCCGGATTTTTTCCGCTGGTGGGGCGGCGAGCTGCGCAAGCTGCTGCCGGCGCGCTGGCAGAGTCTGTTCGGCGGCGGTAACGACTGGTACCTGCTGCAGCACGAAGGCAGCCAGTGGTCGCTGCGCCACGCCGGCAACAGCCTGCCGATGACGCGCTGGAACGACAGCGACGACAGCCTGATCCAGCAGACGGCGCTGAGCAGCGCGTTGAAGCACGTCGATCGCGAAGATCTGCGCCTGGCCCTGCTGCTGCCAGCCGCTGCCGCCCTGCGCCGCACGCTGGCCCTGCCGCTGGCGGCGCGCGACAACCTGCAGCAGGTGATGGGCTTCGAGATCGATCGGCAGACGCCCTTCAGCGCCGCGCAGGTG
>CBAAAD010000171.1:0-6445 GCA_964658785.1 uncultured Methylobacterium sp. | reverse complement strand
GCTTCGGCATCGACCGTCATCGACAGCTGCACGCCTTCGAGCAAGGTCTGGACGTCCACCTGTAGCAGCTGCCCCGGTGCGGTGACCAGACCTTCGCTGAGCGAGAAGCCCAGCGCAAAATCTTCGAGATCGTGCGGTGTTGCCATCATCACGGCGAAGCTCACGCCGTTGTAAAGCATCGCGATCGGCATTTCCTCGGCGACGCAGTCATCCTCGTGCGTCGCTTTGCTGTGCCGCCATCGGTCGACCGCACGATGGACGAAGCCGGACGCCTTTTCTTCGCCATCCGGCATTGCTGGCTTACGCAGGCCCAAGCGTGCTGGCCGGTTGCGGCGCTGCCGACTGGTCCAGCAGCGACTGCTGCTCGTTGGAGAACGCGCGGAAGCGCTTCTGCCATTCGGACGGCTGCGACACGCGGGTCACCTGCACGGCAGTGACCTTGTACTCGGGACAGTTGGTCGCCCAGTCCGAGTTGTCGGTGGTGATGACGTTGGCGCCGGACTCAGGGAAGTGGAAGGTGGTGTAGACCACGCCGGGCTGCATGCGCTCGGACACCTGGGCCCGCAGCACGGTTTCACCCGAGCGGCTGGCGATGCCGACCCAGTCGTCGCTGGCGATGCCGCGTTCCTCCGCGTCGTGCGGATGGATTTCCAGGCGATCCTCGTCATGCCACATCACGTTGGCCGTGCGCCGCGTCTGCGCGCCGACGTTGTACTGGCTGAGGATGCGGCCGGTGGTGAGGATCAGCGGGCGCTCAAGATTCACCTTTTCACGCGTCGGCACGTACTCGGTCAGCATGAAGCGGCCCTTGCCGCGCACGAACTCGTCGACGTGCATTACCGGCGTGCCCTCGGGGTGTTCTTCGTTGCACGGCCACTGGATCGAGCCGAGCTCGTCGATGCGATCGAAGCTCACGCCGTGGAAGGTCGGCGTCAGCGCGGCGATCTCGTCCATGATCTCCGAGGGATGCGAATAATTCATGGGATAGCCCATGGCCTGCGCCAGCTTCTGGGTGATTTCCCAGTCGGCGTAACCGGCCTTGGGCGCCATCACCTTGCGCACGCGCGAGATGCGGCGCTCGGCGTTGGTAAACGTGCCGTCCTTCTCCAGGAAAGAGCTGCCGGGCAGGAATACGTGGGCGTATTTCGCCGTCTCGTTGAGGAACAGATCCTGCACCACCACGCATTCCATCGCGGCGAGCGCGGCGGTCACGTGCTGGGTATCCGGATCGGACTGGGCGATATCCTCGCCTTCGACGTAAAGACCTTTGAAGCTGCCGTCCATTGCCGCCTCGAACATGTTCGGAATGCGCAGGCCGGGCTCGTTGTAGAGCGGCACGCCCCAGGCCTTTTCGAACAGCTCGCGGGTGGCCACGTCGCTGACGTGACGATAGCCGGGAAACTCGTGCGGGAACGAGCCCATGTCGCAGGCGCCCTGCACGTTATTCTGGCCGCGCAGCGGGTTCACGCCCACGCCTTCGCGACCGATATTGCCGGTGACCATCGCCAGATTGGCGATCGCCATGACCGTGGTGGAGCCCTGCGCGTGCTCGGTCACGCCGAGTCCGTAGTAGATCGCACCATTGCCGCCGGTGGCGTAAAGCCGCGCGGCACCGCGCACGGCGTCGGCCGGTACGCCGGTCTGCGCTTCCATCGCCTCGGGGCTGTATTTTTCCTGCGCGACGAAGTCACACCATTTGGCGAAGGCATCGTCCTCGCAGCGCTGCGCGACGAAGGCCTTGTCGACCAGGCCTTCGGTCACGATCACGTGGGCCAGCGTGTTGAGCACGGCCACGTTGGTACCCGGTTTCAGCTTGAGGTGATAGTCCGCCGTGATGTGCGGCGTACGCACTAGGTCGATCCGGCGCGGGTCGATCACGATGAGCTTGGCGCCGGCGCGCAGCCGCTGCTTCATCTGCGAGCCGAACACTGGGTGGGCGTCGGTCGGGTTGGCACCGATGACCAGCACCACGTCGGTCTTTTCGATGGAGTCGAAATCCTGCGTGCCGGCCGATTCGCCCAAGGTGGCCTTGAGGCCGTAGCCGGTCGGCGAATGGCAGACGCGCGCGCAGGTGTCGACGTTGTTATTGCCGAAGCCGGCGCGGATCAGCTTCTGCACCAGGTAGGTTTCCTCGTTGGTGCAGCGCGAGGAGGTAATGCCGCCGATCGAATGCTTGCCGTAGGTCGCCTGCAGCCGCTTGAACTCGCTGCCGACGTGGGCAAACGCCTCGTCCCAGCTGACGATCCGCCACGGATCGGCAATGTTGGCGCGGATCATCGGCGTGTTGATGCGGTCCGGATGGCTGGCGTAGCCGATGGCGAAGCGGCCCTTGACGCAGGAGTGGCCGTGATTCGCGTGGCCGTCCTTGTTCGGCACCATGCGCACGATCTCTTCGCCCTTCATCTCGGCGCGGAAACTGCAGCCGACGCCGCAATAGGCGCAGGTGGTGGTGACACTGTGCTCGGCCTGGCCCTTGTCGATCAGCGACTTTTCCGACAGCGTCGCCGTGGGGCAGGCCTGCACGCAGGCGCCGCACGAGACGCATTCGGAATCGAGGAAGCGGTTGTCCTGGCTGGCGGCGACCTTGGATTCGAAACCGCGGCCCTGAATGGTCAGAGCGAACGTGCCCTGCACCTCGTCGCAGGCGCGCACGCAGCGCGAGCAGGCGATGCACTTGGACGGATCGAAGGTGAAGTAGGGGTTGGATTCGTCTTTCGGCGCGAACAGCGGGTTCGCCACCGGCGCGGCAGCGCGGCCGTCGAGCGTGATCTGGCTGTCCTTGCTGGCCGGCATCTTGGCAAACACGTGGTTGGCGCCGTCGTACCCGTAGCGCACCTCGCGCAGGCCGACCACGCCAGCCATATCCTGAAGTTCGCAGTGACCGTTGGCGGGGCAGGTGAGGCAGTCCAGCGGATGGTCGGAGATGTACAGCTCCATCACGCCGCGGCGAATGTCGGCGAGCTTCGGCGTCTGCGTGCTGATCTTCATGCCGTCGGCCACTGGCGTGGTGCACGAGGCCGGATAGCCCTTGCGTCCTTCGATCTCGACCAGGCACAGCCGGCACGAACCGAACGCATCGAGCATCTCGGTGGCGCAAAGCTTGGGAATATTGATTCCGGCCTGCGCGGCGGCGCGCATCACCGACGTGCCTTCCGGCACGTGGATGCTCTTGCCATCGATCTGCAGCGCAACGGTTTTTTCGGACACCGCTTTCGGTGTGCCGTAATCGATCTCAACGATGGACAACATGGCGCGTTACCTCTTCAGGATGTGGCCGCTTCGGCGGCACCTGCGAAATCTTCGGGGAAATGGTCCAGTGCGCTGAGCACGGGGAAAGGTGCCATGCCGCCCAGCGCGCAGAGCGAACCGCCCAGCATGGTCTGACATAGATCGCGTAGCAGCACTTCGTTGCGGTCGCGTTCGGCGGTGTCGCCGGCCTTGAGCCGATCGATCACCTCCATGCCGCGGGTCGAACCGATGCGGCACGGCGTGCACTTGCCGCAGGATTCGATCGCGCAGAATTCCATCGCGTAGCGTGCCTGCGCGGCCATGTCGACGCTGTCGTCGAACACCACGATGCCGCCGTGACCGAGCATGCCGCCGATCGCGATAAAGGCTTCGTAATCAATCGGCGTATCGAACTGCGAGACCGGAATGTAGGCGCCCAGCGGACCGCCGACCTGCACCGCGCGCACCGGCCGGCCGCTGACCGTGCCGCCGCCGTAGTCTTCGATCAGCTCACGCAGCGTCAGGCCGAAGGCGCGTTCGACCAGACCCGCACGCTTCAGATTGCCCGCCAGCTGCATCGGCAAGGTGCCGCGCGAGCGGCCCATGCCGTAATCGCGGTAGAACGCTCCGCCCTTGTCCAGAATGGTCGGCACCGAGGCCAGCGTCACCACGTTGTTGATCACGGTGGGCTTGCCGAACAGGCCTTCGATGGCCGGCAGCGGCGGCTTGAAGCGCACCATGCCGCGCTTGCCTTCGAGGCTTTCCAGCAGCGAGGTCTCCTCGCCACAGATATACGCGCCGGCGGCCATGCGCACTTCAAGGTGAAACGCCTTGCCGCTGCCGCGTATGTTGCTGCCCAGATAACCCTCGGCCTCGGCCGTCTGGATGGCCGACTCCAGCGCGCGCTGCGCGTGTGGGTATTCCACCCTCAGATAGATATAGCCCTGCGTGGCGCCTACCGCGACGCCGGCAATGGTCATGCCCTCAATCAGCACGAACGGGTCGCCTTCCATGATCATGCGGTCGGCATAGGTGCCCGAGTCGCCCTCGTCAGCGTTGCAGACGATGTACTTCTGCGAGGCCTGCGCATCCATGCAGGTTTTCCACTTGATGCCGGCAGGAAAAGCCGCACCGCCGCGGCCGCGCAGGCCGGAGTCGGTGACGGCCTGAACTACTTCGACGCCGGTCATGCCGAGCGCATTGTCCAGGCCGCGGTAGCCGCCGTGGGCGCGGTAGTCGTCGAGGCTGCGCGGATCAACGATGCCGACGCGCGCAAAGGTCAGACGCTGCTGGCTTTTCAGATAGCCGATCTCTTCGGTCAACCCCAGGCTTTGGGCATGATGGCCGCCGTGCAGAAAATCCGCATCGAACAGTCCGGCGACATCCTCTGCCTGTACCGGGCCGAATGCGATGCGGCCTTCGGATGTTGCCACCTCGACCATCGGTTCCAGCCAGTACAGGCCGCGCGAACCATTGCGCACGACCTGGATATCGAGGTCGCGCTGCTTTGCCTCCGCCGCGATGGCGGTGGCCACGGCTTCCGCGCCGAGTGACAGTGAGCCGGCATCCAGCGGCACGTAAACCGTGATGCTCATGTTGCCTCCGCGGCGAGCCACGCGTCGAACTGCTTCGGCGTCACTCGACCCTTGAGTTCATCGTCCACCATGATCGCCGGTGAGCAGGCGCAGTTGCCGAGGCAGTAAACTGGCTCCAGCGTGTACGCACCATTGGCGGTGGTTTCATGGAAGTCTACGCCGAGGCGCTGTTTGATGTGTTGTTCCAGCGCCACCGCCCCCATGGCTTGGCAGGATTCCGCCCGGCACACGTAGATAACGCGCTTGCCGGACGGCTTGCTGCGAAAGAAGTGATAAAACGTGATCACGCCATGCACGTCGGCTCGGGAGAGGTTGAGCTCCCGCGCGATAAGCGGTACCGACGCCTCCGGCACATAGCCCAGTGCCTGCTGCACGCCGTGCAGTACTGGCAGCAGGGCGCCCGGCATGTCCTTCAGCCGGGTCGTCACCTCGATAACCGCGGCATGAATATCCTCGGGGATACTCGCCAGTCCGTTGCGATCGGATCCGTTGGGGTTGGCAGCACGTTTCATCACATCACCTTCGAAGTGTTTCTCAGAACAGTGCGGCGGCCTTGGCCAGCGCAATGTACAAACCAATCAGAAACGGCACGCCGACCGCCAGCCAGGCTAGCAGGCCAACGACACCGAAGCCGCCGCGGGCCGACGTTTCGGCGGTTGAGGTCACCCGATCCTCGTGCTGCAGCGCGCGTTCACGTGCCAGCTCGGCGTCGGTCATGAACACTGAAGCCTTCACCGGTCGCACCAGCGCGTTGCAGATAAGACCGAGCAACAGCAGGCCGGCCATGATGTACAGCGTGTTGTCGTAGACGAGGTTCTTGGCCACGCCGGCATCGAGCTGAGTCTGACGGATAGCGGCAATAAGGAACGGACCGATGACACCGGCTGCCGACCACGCGGTGAGCAGTCGGCCGTGAATGGCGCCGACCATCTGCGTGCCAAAAAGATCGGCCAGATACGCGGGGATCGTGGCAAAACCGCCGCCATACATGCTGAGGATCACGCAGACGGTAGCGACGAATAGGCCGGCCAGGCCCATGTGCCCCCAGGTCGGCAGCAGGCAGTACAGGACGATACCGAGGACGAAGAACGCGAAATAGGTGTTCTTGCGGCCGATCTTGTCCGATAGCGATGCCCAGAACAGGCGGCCCAGGCTATTGAACAGGCTGATCAGTCCAACCAGACCGGCGGCGGCGGCCACGACGGCGGCTTTCTGCGCGGCGGTGAGCGTGGCTGCCGCATCGGCGAGACCGGCGAGCTTGCCGCCGAATACGTCCTGCAACATCGGGCTGGCCACCGCGATCACCGAAATGCCGGCAGTCACGTTGAGAAACAGCACGGCCCACAGCAGCCAGAACTGCGGTGTTTTCCATGCGCGACTGAGATGGACATGGCTATGCGTCACCATGGTCTTGCCGGCATCCTTGGCGGCAGGCGTCCATCCGCGCGGATACCAGCCGTTGGGCGCTACGCGAAAGCCGAGTGCGCCGGCAGCCATGACAACGAAATAGATCGCGCCCAAGACCATCAGCGTGGTGGCAACGCCCTGCGCGCTGGTGTCGGAGAAATGCTTCATCAGCGCCGCTGCCAGCGGAGCACCCACCATCGCGCCACCGCCGAAAC
>CBAAAD010000170.1:0-6511 GCA_964658785.1 uncultured Methylobacterium sp. | reverse complement strand
CGCGACAGCTGAAAGAACAGCACCTGCCACGCCAGGGCCACGCCAATAAAGCCGTAGTAATACTCCGCGTGCGTGATAGCAGGCGGCTGGGTCAACGCCATCGACGCTTCCTGAAAATACATCGGTATCAGTACAGCCACGCCGTAGATGCCGGCGATAAAAAATATCCAGCGCGCAAGCTTCATACACGTCCCCTTCGAAAAAGCCAGCTGATCAGCCTGCAGGCTACGCGGGAAATCGAATCAAAGCGCGTTGCGCTGCACCAGCCACAGGGCAATAGCGAGGATCAGCAGGGTGGTTTCCAGTACGCCCGTACCCAGCGTCAGACCCTGCACCGGCCAGTATCTGGCAATGCTGATCCAGCGGAAGATCACCAGCGGCGCGTAAAGCGCCAGCGCGAGAACGATGCCCGTGCGATGCAGCTCCGGCTGCCACGCCAGCCACGCGAAGATGATGCCCAGGCCAAGCTCCATGCCGCCATAGACGGTGACGTATTCGGCCATGCCGCCATTGTTGAGCGAAAGAAAACCGATCGACTTCGACGTCGCGCTGGCTTTGAGCGTACACAGGATCGCAAAGATGCCGTAGATCGCGGCATTCACCCACAGATAAATCGCAGTCATGGCGTTCCTTGGGAGTTCGTAAAAGATGCCGGGCTCGGCAGCCGCCCGCTCAGCGATCCAGACGATCAAATGAAAACAGCGCCGCGAGCGGATGTTTGCGGCGCTCGATCAGCGCACGGATCAAGCCCGCTCCCAGCATGCTGTATGTAATGCCGTTGCCGCCATAGGCCATCGCAAACTGCACGCGCGGGCCGTGCTGCGCGTGCGCGCCGAAAAACGGAAGGCCGTCGTCGGTTTCGGCAAAGGTGCCCGCCCAGGCAAAGGCCGGCTTCAGTTCAAGCCCGGGAATGGCGCGTGCGACTTTCTTCACTAGTCGCTGCGCCTTCGTTTGCACGCGCGCATCGCGGCGTGAGGGAATATCAACAGCGTCGTCCTCGCCGCCCACCAGCAGCCGGCCATCGCCGGTGCTGCGCAGATAGAGATACGGCCGCGCCGATTCCCACACCATCGTTTCGCCCAGCGCCCCGAGCGTATCGGCATCGAGTGGATCGGTAATGAAGGCATAGCTGCTGCGGTTGTTGGCCACATGCTGATCCAGCCAGTGCTGGCTGGCGTAGCCCGCGGCGAACACCACGTGACCCGCGCGAATCTTCGCTCCCTGGGCCGTGTGCAGGGTCACGCCGCGGGCATGTGTTTCCAGGCGTTCGATACGCGTGCGGTCGAACACCCCGGTTCCACGTTTCTCCAACCTTGCCAGGAGGCGATAGGCCATGCGATACGGATCGACCCGCGCGGCCAGCTCGCTCAGGATTGCGCCGGGCGCGCGCACGCCGTAATCCGCCAGCAAGGCCTCGGGCTCAAGCCAGCTCACGTCAAAGCCGTGCTTCAACCGCAGCGCCATTTCTTCACGCATGTCCGGCAGGTGGTGGCGTCGGCTCGCGTAGTAGATGCTGTGCATGCGGGCGAAGTCGACATCGCGTATGTCGCCAGCAAGCGCCTGCAGCTGATGAATTGCATCGGCACAGGCGCGATAGGCGAGGGCAGCGTCGTCCTCGCCGTAGCGTTTGGCCAGATCGATCATCGGCGTGTCGATTTCATACTGCAGCAGCGCGGTGCTGGCCGCCGAGCTGCCCCAGCCGACGTCGCGCTCTTCCACAACCATCACGTCGTGGTTGTGAGCTGCCAGTTCGTTGGCGATCAAGGCGCCGCTGATGCCACCGCCAACGACTGCCACGTCGCAGCGCACGTCCTCCTGCAGCTGCGGAAAGGCGTGCATCAAGCCGTTCTTGATCGCCCAGAAGGGATAGCCGCTCTTCAGATCCATAGGGACGTCTCTCGCTGTGTCCGCAACGACAGCGTTGCGGTGGACAAGGAGCTTACGACGACGCCATGTATCGGCGCGGTGAGCGGTACTGCGGGTAGCGGCGATAAGGCGCGCCGCGCCGTTGCCGCATGGATCAGCCATCGTCATCGGACGCGCAGGGGCTGGCTTTTCAGGTTCTCGCAGTCGCTGTCAGGCACGGTTCTGCTTGGCCCAAGGTACGCGGCTATGGGCAGAGTTTTCGTCGATGGGGTCGAGCCTGCGAAGCCAAATCTAGGGGCTTCGTCCGTACCTTGCTTCCATGAGAGGTGCTCAGCGCTGGCGCGCGTACGGCCGGCCGTCCTTATGAGCGTAGTCGTCCCGATCCGCACGTAAATCGATGTCCGGGTAAATACACACATCGCGTGGTGAGCGGCTGCCGATATCGAGGCAGATCGCCATTTCACGGCCACGGTTGATCAGGTGGTGACCGTCGGGCGAGTTTTTCGGGAAGGCCGCGCAGTCGCCGGCTTGCAGCAGCTGCTCGCCCGCGTCGGTGATCAGGGTCAGTTCGCCGGATATCACGTAAACGAATTCGTCCTCCTCGCTGTGCCAGTGCCGCTGGCTCGACCAACCGCCCGGCGGCAGCTGCGTCAGGTTGACGCCAAAATCTTCCAGGCCGCCGGCGATACCCAGGGCCTGCTTGACGCGGCCAGCCACGTGCTCTGCAAACGGCGCCGGATAGTTCGAGCCGCTTCGTGCGGGAATTGTGGACAAGTCGAGTTTGGGCATGGGGTGGTGTTCCAGAGTAGGAGGCCTCGCACTGATCCGCTGGTTTTCTGCCGGATCGTTTCCGATCCGATGCTACGAGCCGCCGAGCAGGCGCCACACCGATTTATCTTAGGGCCCGCACCGGCTGCGATCATCCCCGCTTTGCCCTCAAACCATGCTGGCGACAAACAGGATTGACGCCGGCTTGCCGGTATCCGGATGCATCGGTTCGCGGATATCCTGCAGACGCCAGCCGTTCGTGGTGAAAAGCCGTATCCAGCTTTCGAGCGTGCGGAAATACCAGGGCGCTGGTCTGACGAAGTCCGGGCCGAAGCCGGCCCATGATCCGGCACGCCAGCCGTCCACATAAGGCCGATCAGCGCTGGCGATCAGCGGATGCAGAGTCTGCACGATCAGGACGCCGCCGGGGTGCAGCAGCGATGTCGACGCGGCGATGATGCCATCGACGGAATCCTTGCCGATAAGCGAAAAATTGCAGACCACAAGATCGACGAGCACATCGAGTTTCCCGGCAGCAACATCTTCGTACGCCGCCACGCGAAATGCGCCGCCGCCTGCTTGTTTAGCCTCGTCGATCAACGCAGGCACACCATCGATGCCGATGACCTCGATGCCTTTGGACGAGAGCGCGCGCGCGAGCCAGCCTTCACCGCAGCCCACATCAAGCACCGAATGGGGTGAGCGGGAAACGACCGCCTCGACGATCGCCTGATCGGTGACCAGACGACGACTCGCGATGTCGCCACGGCGTATGGCCGTCGTCCACGGTGCGGCGTTGGCATGCCACGCGAGGATGATTTCCTCGTCGCTCAACGGATGATTGTTCATGCTGCTCTTTGATCAGGCGGCCGAGTTTGAGGCCATGGCGATGGTTCCACAGCATTGCCGGCCTGTCACCGGTATTTGCCGTTTCGTCGTTGATGACGTGTAGCGCCACGGTCACGGCCATGGTGGGCTATCTGCCCGAAATAAGCGCGCGCCACCGCGCCGGCGCCATCGGGCCAAAGGTCGAGCTGGCTACTTCGTTTGCTGCGACGTGGTTTCCCACTCGTGCAGGCACATGCGGCACTGGTTGTAGTGACGCACGGCAGCCACTCGGTCGCGCGTGGAGTCGGTGTTGGCACGACGGCTGGCTGTCGCACGCGGCCGCAAGCCACGGCGATGAATGTCGGGCAACTCGGAGGGATCCGTCGCGAGGCGGCGCTGGTCAATCTCGACCTTCGCAAACCAGTGGTGGCAGTTCGGGCATTTGCCGCACACGTTGGTCAGCATCTGCCACAGCACGACGGAGACAAACAGCAGGCCAGCGAGAAACCACAGCCGATGCCAGGGCTGCGGCGGCGCCTCGGCGGGGGGCGGCCCGGCGGCACGGTTGAGCTGATCGCTGGCGCTCACGGCTTGGGCCAGTGCCGCTGGTTTGGCTGTTGCCGGAGCCAGCAGTTGTGCCGGCGAGTGCATGAGAAAAAGGTGCCTGATAGGCGGGCTGACCGATTCTGCCGCCACGGCCGGTCTGGCATTTACCGGCAGAGTTGCCAGATAGGCGTTGCGCTCATGGTAGGCGGTGGTCAGGCAGGTCATGTTGCCGTTGCAGCGATCGCGCACGCTGATCCAGTCGAGCTGACCGCGCTTGACGCCCGGGCCATCGGCAACGCGCAGGTAGCGCCTGTCCATGATGGCCGCCTGCGTGCGCAAAGAAGGCGAGGCGCAGACGGCCTTTGTCGAGTTGTTCAACGTGGTGCTGGCGCAGTCAATCGCCTGTGCGGCGGCAATGCCGGAAAGTCCCCACAGAAACATTGCCAGAAACGCGAAGAACCGCGACGTCATAGTGCACCCCGATAGTCGGCTCGCCGTATCCCCATGTCGCCGAGCAGGAGACAGAATCTACCGGCTTTTTGTTCGGCGCGGTTGAAATAGGCGCTGGATTATTTATGGAATGAGATCGTCCGCACTTTCCAGGCGAGCAGCGGGCCTGGTGCAGCTGTCAAAAAATAGTGGCATCGTTGCGTTTCTCCTTTGCCATCCCACAGTCTTTTTCCAGGTCTTATGCCGACGAATCATCGCTTCCTCAAGCTCTCCCGCGCGGTCCACCTGTACCTTGGGGTATTCATGGTGCCGGCGCTGCTGTTTTTCGCCATTACCGGCGGCCTGCAGACCTTCAGCCTGCATGAAACCACGCGCGGCAGCAGCTACACCCCGCCAGCGTGGCTGGCCACGCTGGCCCTGCTGCATAAAAAGCAGACCACGGTGGCACCGCTACGCAAGCAGCGACCTCCCGAGATCGCCACACCTCCGGCCACCTCCAATGGCGCGGCTTCCGCGGCTGCATCGATAAATGCCGAGCATGAAGTGAGACCGGCAGGCCCATCCACGGGACCATCGGTCGACCCATCCGATCACGATGGCGCACGGCCGAAGAAAAACCTGCTGCCGATGAAGATCTTCTTCGCGCTGGTTTCTGTCAGCCTGTGCCTGTCAACGCTCACCGGGCTGTACATGGCCTATCGCTTCAGTCGCAAGCCAGTCAGAGTTACCGCTGTTCTCGTAGCGGGCATCGTGGTCCCGTTACTGCTACTGATGTTTTGAGCGTCGACGCGGCGGTGTTGCCAGGTTGCCAACGCGCCGCGTTTTTTGTTCAGGTCATGGCCGTCGGTTGCTCGAACGGCAGTTGAACCGCGCCGGTGCCTTCGACCGCTGCACGCGCCGCCGGCAGCTGATCCGCCTCGGCGTCGATGACAACCAGAATGCGCCCGGCCTTGATCTGCTCTTCAAATGCGCGGCTGACGGCATCGGGTACGTTGAAGCCCACCAGTGCGCCTGTCCACGCGCCCATCGCCGCGCCGGCAACGGTCATGGCGCCCACGCCGGCGAGAGTCAGTCCCAGCGGTGGAACAGCGACGGCAATCAGGCCTAACAGCAAACCGGTGCCACCGCCCAAACCGATGCCGCGAACCGCGGCAGGGTTGGAATCGTTGTGATCCACCAGTCGGTGGTCGGCGATCTTGTCCAGTTCAATATCTTCGCGCGCGATCAGCGAGAGATCGTCGTCAGCGATACCGCTGCTGCGCGCGGCCTGCATGGCCGACTGGGCTGCCGGCAGATCGGGTGTGCTGAATACGCAGCGGGTTTTCATCAGTGTGGCTCCGTTTTGCCGCGTCAATCTGGCCGCGGTGCAAGGAGTCGCGCGTGCCAGCTGGCTGCGCGACATGGCGGCAGTCCAACAGCATCCATGTCATCACCGCGTAAGGGAGTTGTGATCAACCCGGTGCGCCTGGCATGGCATGCGCCACCGGCACGCGCAAACGACGTTATCCGTTGCCTGAACTGTCGATCAGCTTCACCAGCTCGCGTTCGATGGCGAAGACGTGCGGGTCGTCCGCCTCCATGTGCCGCAGCGCTTCGGCGAGGCGCAGCAGATATTCCCGATTCGTGCCGCTGGGCCCGGCCGATCGAGCGATATGTTCGGCAATATCGCGTTCGGAGGCGGCCCCTAGAAACGCCGCGTTTGCTTCGGTGGCGATATACACCAGCCCTTCGATCTGCCGGCCGTCGTCAAGAGTCAGCTCGGTGACAAAGCGCAGGTAGCCGTTCTTTTCACGGACGTCCAGATGGCCAAAGGTTTCCGGCGTGATCAGGTACGCCATGCCGACACAAACCGCGTCGGTTTGCGGAATAAGGGTGACCACGCGGCCCGGTGATTGCGGCGTGCCGCGATGATCGTGCGAGCCCTGCCAGAAGCGGCGCACCCAGTGTTTGATCGATGCCGGTCGCCGTTCGATATAAGAGAAATCCGCTTTGTAGATCAGCGAGCCGTAGCCGAACAGCCACACCTCGGCGTGATCGTCGAAGTGGTTCATCT
>CBAAAD010000169.1:0-6513 GCA_964658785.1 uncultured Methylobacterium sp. | reverse complement strand
AAAACCTTGCAGTGGCGGGATGTCTGGACATCCAGACAGAACGAAGCTGAAGCTGGCGCATTATTTTGCGTCGCACCACTTGTCAGCGTCCGTTTGTTTGCGTAGGTTTGAATCATGTTTTTCGCCTTCGTCCGCCGCCGTCCTCTGCTCCGCGCTTTGCTCGCGCTGGTGCTGTTTGCCGGTTTGCTGGGTACCGCCGCCGCCACGCACGCGAGCCTGACGTCGGGTCATTCGGTAGTGGCTGCAGTTGATGCGGCCGGTGCTGACCTGGATGACGCCGGTCTGGACGACTCGGTATCGGCGGAAGATAACGCGTACAACGACGCCTTGGATGTTCCCTGTGCGATGGTTGTTCCACGCGCACTGCTTGCCGATTCACGGCCGGTCACGGCGCACGCCGAACCGCTGCGGTGGCACGCCAGCTCAGAGCTGCGCCCGCCGATCGTCTAAGGCACCACGCCTGCCGCCATCCGTCCGGATGCGCGGTTTCATCCCCTTGTTTTCAAGCCTGACGAAGCGCTGCACGGCGCCGACGGGCAACTGTTTTCGCTTCGCCGCCTTCGCGGCGTGGCCCACTATTTTCGGAGATACCCCATGGAACGCATGATTGATGGTTTTGCCCGTTTTCGTCGCGACGTTTTTCCCGAGCAGCGCGAAGTGTTCGAACAATTGGCCAATGGCCAGAGCCCGCATACGATGTTCATCACTTGCGCCGATTCGCGCGTGATGCCCGAGATGATGTTTTCGGCGCAGCCGGGCGAGCTGTTCGTCTATCGCAACATCGGCAACATCGTGCCGCCGTACGCGCAGCACGTCAGCGGCGTGGTGGCCGCGGTCGAATACGCGGTCAAGGTGCTGAAAGTGCAGCACATCGTGATCTGCGGACACTCGGACTGCGGCGCGATGAAGGCGTTGCAGCATCCCGGCAAGCTCGACAACATGCCATCGGTGGAGTCGTGGTTGAAGCATGCCGATGTGGCGCAGCACGTGACGGCAGAAAAATGCGCGCACCTGCACGGTGAGGATTACCTGCGCTGCCTCACCGAAGAGAACGTGGTTGCCCAGCTCGAACATCTGCGCACCTTGCCGGCCGTGGCGGTAGGCATGGCCAGGGGCAGCCTGAATATTCACGGCTGGATATTCGATATCCCTGACGCCGAGCTGCGCGCATTCGACGGTGCCGAGGGCCGGTTTATCGATGTGCCGGTGTCCGGTCGCCCGGTGCCCAAGGCTTCGCCGATGGCGCGCTTCGCGTCGCTTGCCGCCACGGCGGCCTGAGGTCGCTCCGATGAAAAACTATTTCTCGCAAGGTCTGTTCGGCCGCGACCTGCTGGGATCGGTCGTGGTGTTTCTGGTGGCGCTGCCGCTGTGCATGGGTATCGCCATTGCGTCGGGCATGCCGCCGGCGGCCGGTCTGATCACCGGCATCGTCGGCGGCCTGATGGTCGGCTTTATCTCCGGTTCGCCGCTGCAGGTCAGCGGGCCTGCAGCGGGACTGGCCGTGCTGGTGTTCGAGCTGGTGCGCACGCACGGCGTGGCGGCGCTGGGGCCGGTGATTCTGCTGGCGGGGTTGATCCAGGTGGCGGCCGGGCTGTGCCGTGTCGGCATCTGGTTTCGCATGACCTCACCGGCGGTAGTGGCCGGCATGCTGTCGGGCATCGGCATACTTATCGTCGCGTCGCAGGCGCACGTGATGCTCGACGCCAGCCCAGCCGCAAAGGGCCTGCAAAACTTTGCCGCCTTGCCCGGCGCGTTGATGACGGCGTTCGAGGGCGGTACCGGCAAGGCGGCGCTGGCGGTGGGTCTGGCGACCATCGCCATCATGCTGGCCTGGGAGAAGCTGCGCCCGACGAAGCTCAAATTTGGGCCCGGCGCGCTGCTGGCGGTGGTCGCCGTCACCGGCGTGGTGCAGCTGGCGAGCATCGGCGTGAAAAAGGTCGACGTGCCGTCGAACCTGTTTTCGGCGATCACCTTGCCGAGCTGGAGCGGACTGGCTGATGTGTTTGATCCGACCCTGCTGATCGCGGCGGTGACGTTCGCCTTTATCGCGAGTGCGGAAACGCTGCTCTCGGCGGCGGCCGTCGATCGCATGCATGACGGTCCACGCACGCAGTACGACCGCGAGCTTACCGCGCAGGGCGTGGGCAACATGCTGTGCGGCTTTCTCGGCGCGCTGCCGATGACTGGTGTGATCGTGCGCAGTTCGGCGAATGTGCAGTCCGGCTCGGCCACGCGCGGCGCCACGATCATGCACGGTGCGTGGCTGCTGGTGTTCGCCCTGCTGCTGCCTTGGTTGCTGCGCATGACGCCGGTGTCGTGCCTGGCCGGCATCCTGGTCTATACCGGCGTCAAGATGGTCAACCTGGGGCAGGTGAAAGATCTGGCCGCATACGGCAAGGGGGCGGCGGCGATCTATCTGGCCACCACGATCGCGATTGTCGCGACCGATCTGCTGGCCGGCGTGATCATCGGCTTCGGTCTCTCGCTGTTTCGTCTCGCGCTGCTGTCGTCACGGCTGAAGATCGGCCTGCACAACGACGCCACGCCGGGTGAGGCGTCGCTGCATCTGGAAGGTTCGGCTACCTTCCTCAAGGTGCCGAGCATGGCGCGCACGCTGGAGCGCGTGCCGAACAACACGCGGCTGACCCTGGTGCTCGATCGTTTGTCGCACGTCGACCAGGCCTGCCTGGAGGTGCTGCGCGAATGGTCGCGCAATGCGTCGGCGCGTGGCTGCGAATTGGTGGTTGACTGGAAGGCCCTGCACTCACGCGTGGAAGGTCAGCGCGCGGCAGCGTAATCGAAGTAATGGCTTCGATCGCAGGCATCGTCCGATGCTTGCGATCGTTGTTCGTCTGCCGCCGATGTGGATCGAGTCGCGGGATTGGCGATTAACGGTTCGCGTCCGGGCGTCGCGCCAGCCGCTCGCCGATATGCCCGCGCCATTCCGGTGACAGCTCGGGTATCGCCATCGCACGCGCCAGCAAGCGCAGCGCTTCGCGATCGTTGGGCTTCAGATAGGCATCGAACAGCGATCGAATCGACAAGCCTCCCGCACCTTGTGCAACGACGTCTACCGTATCTCCGGCCTTGATGGTTCCTTCTTTCAACACCCGCAGATAAAAGCCGGTGCGCAGGGAAAGCGCAAACATCTTCGGTACACGCTTGTCCGTAAAACGAATGCCGAGCTTGAAGCACGGCACGCGCGGCTGGCTGATGGTGAACAGCGCATCGCCGATCTGCAGCTGATCGCCGACACAGAGCTGCGCTTCGTCGAGTCCGGCCACGGTGAGGTTTTCCCCGAACTGTCCGTAAGTCAGGTCATCCCGACCGAGGGCCTCGCGCCAGTAGTCGTAATGATCGAGCGAATACGCGTAGACCGCCTTGCTCTCGCCGCCGTGGTTGATCAGGTCCGCCTGCCCGTCGCCATCGAGATTGAGTCGGCGCACCGCGACCGCACCGGCCACGGGCCGCTTGAAAATGCCGGTCAGCACCGACGTATCGCCGTGCGGCACTTCCACTGGCCGCGATACATTCACGGACATCAGGCTCATCGACATGGCGACTCACTCCACAGGTTTACCGGGTCGGGGAAGTGCACGCCCGACGTTATTCGGGCATGTCTTCAGCTTACCCTTATACGAACAGGGGGGAGGACGGACGGCAGCGGCGGATCGGTAGAAAGCGATGGATGTGTCGCCCTCAGACGACAGCAGGCTTCGTATCCGCTGCGTTGCCCTGACCGGCCTTTTGCCAGCTGCGCACGCCGATGAATGCCAGCACGATGAAGCCGGCATACAGCACCGACGTGATCACCAGATGCTTGTAGACGTATTCGCCCACGTAGATCACGTCCACCACGATCCACAGCCACCACGCGGCGATATGGCGGCGCGCCTGCCACCACTGCGCCACCAGACTGAAGGCGGTCAGCGCCGAATCGAGCCAGGGCAGCGCGGCGTCGGTCCAGCGGTGCATCGCGAAGCCAAGCATCAGCGAGCCGGCGACGCCGATGGCGACGTGCCCCAGCGCGTCCTTCGTCGCCAGCGGGGCCACCTGCACGCGACCGTCGTCGTCGAGATTGCGCAGCCAGCGCAGCCAGCCGTAGACGATGAGCACGGCGAAGGCGATCTGCAGCAGGGCGTCGGAATAGAGCTTGGCCTCGGCGAAGATGCCTACGTAAACCGCTACCGAAAGCAGCCCGATCGGCCAGCACCACGGCCGGCGCTGCGCGGTAAGCCAGACCGCCCATGCGCTGAGCAGAGCGCCGACCAGTTCGATCCAGGACATTTCCATCAGCGTAGTTCCATCAACTCAGTTCGATCAAATCGGTTCCATCACGTCCGGCTCAAAACGCCAGCGTTGCGGAAAGTCGTGCCAGCCGCGGCGCGCCCGGAAACAGAAAGCTGTCGCCGCCGGAGGTGCCGGTATCGCGCCAGTAGAAATGGTTGAACAGGTTGTCGATATTCAAGCGCCAGGTCAGCGCGTGGCCGCCCAGCGCGGTGGTGTAGCGCATGCCGGCATCGAAGACGTTATACGCCGGTACGCTGATCAGGCCGTTGGGCGTGGCCGGATTGGCGCTGGCGTAACGCCAGCCGCCGAGCAGGCTGAGGTTGCTGGCGAACGGCAGGCGGTAATCCAGATAGACGGCCGAACGCGCGCGCGGCACGTTGACCACCTGATGGCCTTCGTACGATGGCGTGCCGGTGTCATACGCTTGCGCCTGAATGAAGTTGAGGCTGACGGTGAGGCGCAGATTGTCGGTAAGGCGGCCGTCGGCGTTGAGTTCCAGACCGGTGTGTTTTTCGGTGCCCTGCTGAACGAAGGTGAAACCTTCCGGGGTATTGCTGGGCTGCGCGAACTGATATGGCTGGCTGATGCGATAAAGCGCAGCGGTGAGATCCAGTGCGTCGCTCCACGCGTACTTCGCGCCGGCTTCGACCTGCCGTGACTGCAGCGGCGGCAGTATCGCCTCGCCGTTGGAGGTCCAGTACGGCGCCTGCGCGCCGAGCGAAAGGTTTTCGCTATAGCTCACGTAGAGCGTCAGCGGCGCCGTCGGCTGCCACATCACGGCGGCCTGCGGCAGCACCTTGCTCAGGCGCGTGTCGCGCTGAAGCACGCCGTACGGATCGTAGGCGCGCTCTTCCAGATGCACGAAGCGACCGCCTACGAGCACCTGCCATTGCTCGCCAAGGTGGATGCGGTCCAGACCGAATACCGCATGCTGCCAGCTGGTCAGCGTGCGTGCGGAGGCGCCTGGCTGATTCGGCGAGGGCGCGTAGTAGGGCGGGTTGAACTGGCTGATATTCGCCGTGCCGACATAGTCGTAGACGTAAGGGCGCTGATCGAGCGTGCGGCGGAACGCGCTGGTGCCCAGGCTGACCTCGTTGCTGACGCTGCCGAGATCGAAACTGCCGTTGAGCACGGCGCGGGCCTCGTCGTTTTCGCGGGTGTCGTCGGGGCTGCGGTAATCGTAGATGTCGTAGTCGCCATTGGGCGCGAAAAAGTAGCCGGGCGTCGCGCCACTCGCGCAGGAGGGCGCGTAGAAGCAGCCATACGCATACGCCACGTTGTCGTCGATCACGCTGTGGCTGTGGCTGCCGGAAAGTTGAAGGCTCCACTTGTCGCTGAAGCGGTAGTTGAAGCGCAGCGTGGTGTTGCTGGCGTGGATGCCGACCGGCTGCTGCCACGGCTCGTAACCCAGCAGCTGCGTGCTGCTCGGATGCGGCGGCAGCGTGGTGCCGCCCAGCAGCTGGTAGCCGGAGACCGAGCGCTGGCCGCTGGTCTGGTAATCGGTGTCGAGCTGCAGCGTGGCGCTGTCGCTGATCTTCCAGTCCGCCGCCAGCGAGATGAAACTGCGCCGGCCGTTGGTATGCTCGACGTAGGAGTGGATGTCCTCGTGCGCCGCGTTGACGCGCACGCCGAAGTTCGGGGTGAGCCAGGCGCCCATGTCCAGCGCGGTGTACTGCGAGCCGTGCGAGTCGGTGCCCACGGTGACGGTGTGCACGTCCGCAGGCCGTTTGCTGACGTAATTGACCAGGCCGCCGGGTGCGACGACGCCGGCTTCGAGACCGGCCAGACCCTTGAGAATCTCGACCTGCTGCTTGTCTTCCAGCGGGGTCAGCTGCTCGGCGGTGATGGTCATGTCGTTGAGACGAAAGCCGGTCGCCAGATCGAGCGGGAAGCCGCGGATGGAAATGTCCTGGTAGTAGCCCACCGGCGCGTAGTTGTCGCCCAGGGCGGCGTCGGAGTGGGCGATTTCGCTCAGCGTGCGCGGCTGGCGATCGTCGAGCTGGTCGCGCGTGATGACCGTGACGGCGGCCGGCGTGTCGTGCAACGGCGCGTTGCCGAAACTGCCGAAGGTGTCGACCTGCGAACTCTCGGCGCGATAGCCCTTGTCGGTTTTGCCTTTGACCTTGACCGTGGCCAGCGGCGTCGCCTGCGCCGCGCTGGGCGTGGTGGCGTCGCCGGCCCGAGCGGCGGGCGCAGCAGCGAACGCCAGTGCAGACAGCATGG
>CBAAAD010000168.1:0-6563 GCA_964658785.1 uncultured Methylobacterium sp. | reverse complement strand
CTCGACCCGTTCATGCGCGACATTGCCGGCGCGCTGCCCGCGGTGCGCGAACCGCCGGTGATCCTCTATCACTCGACCTTTTCACCATCCTGGAGCGCCGCCGATACCTTGTACGACGAGGTGAAGCGGCTGTCGCGCGACGGCCGCTGGCGCTGGATCGTCACCTTTCATCCAAAGATGAATCCGCAGACGCGCGCGCGTTACCAGGCGCTGCAGAACGAGTATCTGCGCTTCGCCGAGAACGACAATATTCTCGAACTGTTTCCGCAGGTCGACATGATGTGCTCGGATACCTCATCGGCGCTGAGCGAATTTCTGCTCACCGGCAAACCGGTGGTGACCTTCAAGAATCGCCGGCCCGGTCCGCAGCTGATCGACATCGACGATCCCGCGCAGTTCGAACCGGCCATCGAACGCGCGCTGGCCAGGCCACCGGAGCTGATGCAGGCGATTCGTGCATTCGCCGATGCCATCCATCCTTATCGCGACGGTCGCTCCAGCGAACGCGTGCTCGATGCGATCGACGCATTCATCGCTGCCGGCGGGCGCAATCGACGATCCAAGCCGTGGAATCCGTGGCGCAAGTTGAAGCTGCGTCGACGCATCGGCTACTGGGGTCCGGCGTGATGGCCTTCGCGCCGACCGCGCGATAAACGTGGGCAGGGCTCGCGCAGGCTAGAATCTGCACCTGAATCCCCACGAGCACGCCTGTGTCCCCGAGCGCCAATAGCCGTACCGAAACCCTGCGCGCGCTGTGGCCGTGGCTGCCGCTGTGGACCCTGGTGGCGCTGCTGGCGATCTTTTCGCACGGCCCGATGCCGCTGTACTCCACCCGCACACTCGCCGTCGCCTGGGAGATGTGGAGCCACGGCCACTGGCTGGTGCCAACCATCAACGGCGAGCCCTACAGTGAAAAAGCGCCGCTGCTGTTTTGGCTGATCCACGCCGGCTGGTTCGTTTTCGGCGTCAGCGATGTATGGCCACGCGTGCTCGAGGTGCTGATCGGCGGCACGCAGCTGGTGCTGGTGTCGGTACTGGCGCGGCGGGTGTTTCCAAACCGTCCATGGATAGCCCGCGGCGCGCCGTGGATGCTGCTGGCCTTGAGCTACGCGTTTCTGTTTGGACAGCAGATCATGTACGACGTGCTGCTGGCGGTATGGACGCTCGGTGCGTTGCTGTGCCTGACACCCAAGCTTGGACGCGCCGAACCGCGCTGGCTGCTGTTCGGTGTGTGCATTGGCGCCGGCCTGCTGACCAAGGGTCCGGTCATGTTTCTGCACGTGCTGTTCCCCTGGCTGCTCGGACCGCTGTGGAACACCTGGGCACGCGAGCACCGCGCGCGCTGGTACGGCCGCGGCCTGCTCTGTGTACTGCTCGGCGGCGCGATGCTGCTGGCCTGGGCCCTGCCCGCGGGTTTTTCCGGCGGTGAGGCGTATCGCCAGCGGCTGTTTTTTACCCAGACCGCCGGCCGCGTGGTGAAAGGTCTGCAGCACGCCGAGCCGCTGCAGAGCCACGCGCATCCCTCGTGGTGGTATCTGATCTATCTGCCGGTGCTGATGTTTCCCTTCAGCGCGTGGCCGCGGGCGAGCGTGGCGCTGGTGATCGCGCTATTTCAAAAACCCTGGCGCAGCGGCATGCGGCTCGGGCTGGGGCTGATGGCGGTGGCGGTGCTCGGCCTGCTTTCTCTGCTGGTGTTTCACTGGCACGCATCGCAGCTGGAGCACCTGCTCATGCTGCTGTTGCTGGTGCCGCTGCTGGTCGTACTGCTGCGTCAGCCGCTGGAGCCGGGCCTGCATTTTCTCGTGTGCTGGCTATTGCCGACCTTTCTGGTTTTTTCGCTGATCAGTGGCAAGCAGGCGTACTACCCGCTGCCCGAATTTGGCGGCGGCGTCATGCTGATCGTCACGGCGGTCGCGATATTGCGCGAACGGCGACCGGTGCTGGCCGACAACCCGTGGCTGGGCACCTGGCCTCTCGGTGTCGGCGGGATACTTTTCGCGGCGTTCCTGTTTGCCTTGCCTACGCTGGTAGCGGGCAACCATCTGCACGGCGAGTGGTTCGACGGCCCGGCCGCCTACAGCCGCTTCTTTGGCGTGGCGTTTCTGCTGCTCGGCGCGCTGCTGCTGGTGCGCGGTCGCGGCGAGATGCGCCGACTTGCCGTGGCGGGGCTGGTGGCGACGCTGGCGCTCAATACGCTGTTTACCCTCTCGCTGTGGACAAAGTACGACCTGACCCCGTCGTCGCAGCTGCTGGGTGAAGCCGATATGGCACAGCGTCCCATTGCCTATCTTGGGAGTTACGACGGCCAGTTTCATTTCGAGGGTCGCCTGCTGCATCCGATCACCGAGCTGTGGAGCGAGCAGGCCGTGAAGGATTTCGCCAAGGCACATCCCGATGCGCTGATCGTCGATCACCCGGAAAAGCTTGAGCCTGGCGCGTCCCGCTATGCGCTGCTGATTCAGCCGTTTCGCTCCTCGTGGATGGTGATCTGGCCAGCCTCATCGCTGGCCGACCTCTATTCCGGATTGACGCCGCCGGAACCTGCCCAGCCGACCCGCGTCTATCCGATGGCGGAAGGCCGCTATCGCGCGCAGCCGTGAGCGCACGCGCTGATGAATGAAGAACGCATCGCCAGCCTGCGCCTTCAATGCGGCGGTCCACGCGATGGCGCACTGTTGCGATTTTCGCTGGGCGGCGCGCTGCTGGCCGATGGCGACACGCGCGCGGCCATGGAGGAATTGCGTCGCGCCGTCGTGTTTGATCCGGCCTACTCGGCCGCGTGGAAGCTGCTGGGCAAAGCCTGCCTGGACGCGGACGAGCCCGCGGCCGCCGCCGATGCATGGCGCAGCGGCATCGATGCAGCAATCAAACGCGGCGACAAGCAGGCCGAAAAAGAGATGGCCGTATTTCTGCGTCGACTGGAAAAACCCAAGCCGCCCGAAAGCTGAGGCGACGCGTGGCCGCCGCGATGGAGCGTCGGTATCGAACGGTTACCGAGGCGCCGCGTTCACCCGTTTTCCTTGTCGTACGGACTCGGACGATCGTCCGCGGAGTAGCGCTTGTACTGCCACTGATACTGCGCAAAGGCGAGCTCGACGCAGTTCTGCACGCCCTGATTCAGCGCCGAGCAGGCCACGGTCAGATCGGTATCGACGATCGTCTCGGGAGCCTGCAGCAGATGCACGCGATAACCCGCGCCGTCCGCAAGGCGCTCGGCAAAAGAGAACAGCACCGTCGCGCCGGTACGCGCGGCCAGTCGCGGCAGCAGCACCATGGTCAGCGCATCGCGGCCGAAGAACGGCGCGAATTCTCCCTCGCCGGCGCGCGGCTTCTGGTCCGGCAGAATGCCCACCGTGCGGCCCGCAGCGAGCCGCTTGTACAGTGTGCGCACGCCGGCGCCGTCGGCCCGCACCTGCTCGGGCGCCAGCGCGCCGCGCACCCTGCGCAGCAGGCCTTCTACCGCGGTCACGCGCGGCGGGCGATACAGAATCGCCATCGGCGTCTTGCGGCACAGCCAGTAATTGAGCAGCTCCCAGCAGCCCAGATGCGGTGCGGCGATGATCACGCCTTTGCCTGTGGTCAATGCTGCATCGAGCAGCGCCTCGCCGCGCACCTCGCGAATAAGCCCGAGCGCCCGCTCTGCGCTGCCGCCCCAGATTTTCGCCAGTTCGACCACCGACTTGCCGCTCTCGATCATGACTTCGCGCAGCAAAATCGCCTGCGCGGCGTCATCCAGCTCCGGCCGCGCGATACGCAGATTCACCGCGGTGTTCTGCACCGTGCGGTTGTTGCGGTTCAACACCACGCGGCCGAGCACGCTGCCAATGCGATGCAATACGCGCAGCGGCAACTGGCCGATCAGGCGCAGGAGGAAATAAACGAGGATCATGTCGGCACGCATCGGCACAGTTTACGGGAGCGCGCCCTGTCTGACTTCGGAAGGGACAGTTGGATAGTCGCGCTTTCACCGATCGCGATGCCGCTTTAAGCTCAAGGCACCTTCCAGCAAACCGCCCGCATGATTGCCCTGATCCAGCGCGTCCAATCCGCCCGCGTCGACGTGGGCGATGAGCTTGTCGGCCGCATCGATGCAGGCCTTCTTGCCCTGGTCGCCGTGCAGCCGGACGATGGTGAAACCCAGACCCGCCGCATGCTGGAGCGCCTGCTCGGCTATCGCGTTTTCGCCGACGACAGCGGCCGAATGAATCGCTCGCTCAAGGACACCGGCGGTGGCCTGCTGCTGGTCAGTCAATTCACCCTGGCGGCCGACACCCGCTCCGGCATGCGGCCCAGCTTTACCAGCGCGGCACCACCCGAACATGGCCGACGCTGGTTTGATCGCCTGGTCGAGCTGGCCAACGCGGCGCATCCGGGGGTGGAAACTGGCCGCTTCGGTGCCCATATGATGATCCAGCTGGTCAACGATGGGCCGGTCACGTTCTGGCTCGAAACCCATTGAGCGCGTGGCCGGGAAGCGCACGTTGAAACAGATCGGCATCTCCGATCTGGCGCGATTTTTGCGTTGCCAAATGCTTGTTCGAATTAAAATTTTTTCACTTGAAACTGGTCAAAAAAGCAGCACATCGTTATAATGTCCGGTTCTTGAACCCCGCGGCGGTCGGTTAATGAATAGCAAAGCTCCCCACGAGCAACAGTCTGAAATCAAAGCGCTCATCTCCAAGGGTCTGGAGCAGGGCTATTTGACGTACGCGGAAATCAACGATCACCTCCCCGACGACATCGTCGACCCGGAGCAGATCGAAGACATCATGGCGGTGCTCAAGGGCGTCGGCATCGAAGTGCATGACGCCGCGCCGGACGCCGATCCGCTGGCCGACAAGGCCGGCAGCAGCACCGACGACGAAGCCGCCGCCGAAGAAGCCGTGGCCCTGCTGTCTGCCGTCGACGCCGAAGTGGGCCGCACCACCGACCCGGTGCGCATGTACATGCGCGAGATGGGTACGGTCGAGCTGCTGACGCGCGAGGGCGAAATCGCCATCGCCAAGCGCATCGAGGAAGGCCTGGGCCAGGTGCAGACCGCGCTGGCCAGCTTCCCGCTGACCATCGAGCTGCTGCTGGAAGAGTACGACCAGCATCTGGACGGCAAGCGCCGCCTCAGCGAGATCCTCGCCGGCTTCCTCGATCTGGAAGAAGCCGCCGACCTCGCCCGCAAGGAAAAGGAAGCCGCCGCGCTGCTGCTGCCCGAGCCCGATCCGGCCGACGAGGCCGAAGTCGACGACGACGAAACGACCGCCGTGGACGAGGAAGAGGCCGGCCCGACCGGTCCCGATCCGGAAGAAGTGAAGCGCCGCATGGAGCTGCTGCGCGACTACTACGGCAAGTTCCAGAAGGCCGCGCCCAAAGCCGCCAGCATCACCGACAAGAAGATCGTCAAGCTGCGCGACCAGATGGCCGAAGAGTTCCTCAAGCTCAAGCTGCCGTCCGCGCTGATCGACGGCTTTGTGCGCAAGCTGCGCGAAGTGGTCAACGACATCCGTCACCACGAGCGCGTGCTGATGGACATCTTCGTCAAGCAGGTGAAGATGCCCAAGGCGGAGTTCATCAAGACCTTCCCCAGCAACGAGGGCAACCTCGAGTGGGCGGCCGAACTGGGCCGCAAGCGCCAGAAGTGGTCGCCGAACATCAAGAACTTCCGCGAGACCATCGACGCGGAGCAGGAGAAGCTCGCCACCATCGAGCGCAAGCTGTTCCTGCCGCTGATCGACATCAAGGACATCAATCGCGCCATGGCCAGCGGTGAGGCCAAAGCCCGTCGCGCCAAGAAGGAAATGGTCGAGGCCAACCTGCGCCTGGTCATCTCCATCGCCAAGAAGTACACCAACCGTGGCCTGCAGTTCCTCGACCTGATCCAGGAAGGCAACATCGGCCTGATGAAGGCGGTGGACAAGTTCGAATACCGCCGCGGCTACAAGTTCTCGACCTATGCGACGTGGTGGATTCGTCAGGCCATTACCCGCTCGATCGCCGACCAGGCCCGCACCATCCGTATTCCGGTGCACATGATCGAGACGATCAACAAACTCAACCGCATTTCCCGCCAGATGCTCCAGCAGTTCGGCCGCGAGGCCACGCCGGAAGAGCTGGCCAAGGAAATGGAGATGCCCGAGGACAAGATCCGCAAGGTGCTGAAGATCGCCAAGGAGCCGATCTCGATGGAAACCCCGATCGGCGACGACGAGGATTCTCACCTTGGCGACTTCATCGAGGACAACAACGCCAGCTCGCCGATCGATTCGGCCACCGAAACCGGCCTGATGGAAACCGTGCGCGACGTGCTCGCCGGCCTGACCCCGCGCGAGGCCAAGGTGCTGCGCATGCGCTTCGGCATCGACATGAACACCGATCACACGCTGGAAGAAGTCGGCAAGCAGTTCGACGTCACCCGCGAGCGCATCCGCCAGATCGAGGCCAAGGCGCTGCGCAAGCTTCGTCATCCCAGCCGTTCGGAGCAACTGCGATCGTTCCTCGATGTCGAGTAATCCCGACGTCGAACAGTTTGTTGCTACCGTCTAAAAACAAAACGCCCGCAATGCGGGCGTTTT
>CBAAAD010000167.1:0-6597 GCA_964658785.1 uncultured Methylobacterium sp. | reverse complement strand
ATCTATCTGGGCCGCGAAGTGCCGTTCGATCTGGCGATCATCGACCTGGGCCTGCCGAAAATGTCCGGTATGGATCTGGTCAAGGCATTGCGTGAGGATGGCCAGCGCTATCCGATCCTGATCCTCACCGCGCGCGGCAGCTGGCAGGACAAGGTCGAAGGCCTGAAATACGGCGCCGACGACTATCTGGTCAAGCCCTTCCATGTCGAAGAGCTGCTGGCGCGCATCAATGCGCTGGTGCGTCGGGCCAGCGGCTGGTCCAAGCCGATTCTGGCCTGCGGCATGATCAAACTGGACACCACCGCGCAGACGGTGACGGTGGAAGGCAAGCTGGTCGACCTCACCAGCTATGAGTACAAGGTGCTGGAATACCTGATGCTGCATGCCGGCGAACTGGTCTCCAAGGCCGACCTTACCGAGCATATTTACCAGCAGGATTTCGACCGCGACTCCAACGTGCTCGAAGTGTTCATCGGTCGCCTGCGGCGCAAGCTCGATCCGGAAGGCGCTCTCAAACCCATCGAGACGGTTCGTGGACGCGGATACCGCTTTGCCATCCCGCGCACCGACGGCGACGACGAGTAATCCCGCGCCGCCACGTGGTCCGCTGTCACTGGCGGCCCGCGCGGCGATCGCCACCGGATTCGTGCTCGCCGGTTTCCTCGGCCTGGTCGGCCTGACGCTTTCGCAGGCCAATCAGAGTCGGGCGCTGAGCGCGCTGCAGGAGCGCCTGCAGAACGACGCCATCGCCTACATCACGAATTTCGACGTCAACCGCTTCGGCAGGCTGCTGCCACCGGATACCTCACCCGACCCCAATTTTTCCCGGCCCGGTTCCGGGCTGTATGCGGTTGCGCTCGGCGACAAGGGCTATCGCTGGCAGTCGCCATCGGCCATTGGCCGTGACTTCACCTTTCTGCAGCCGGTGGCCGTGGGCGCCAGCGAGTTTGTCGGGCCGTTCGATACGCGTATGGGCCGGCTCTACTATTACGTTCGGGGCGTGGCGCTGGACACGGTGGATGGAAAATCGGTGCGCCTCACCATCATGGTGGCGCAGACCGAAGATCAGCTCGAAGGCGATAACGCGGTGTTCCGCCGCACCATCGTGGTGTGGCTGTCGATACTCGGCGTCATGCTGATCCTGCTGCAGTTTCTGTTGCTGCGCTGGAGCCTTACGCCACTGCGCAAGGTGGCCAGCGACATGACCCGGGTGGAGCGCGGCGACAGTGAACATCTGGACAGCCAGTACCCGCTGGAGCTGACCGGCCTGACCGAACGTATCAATGTCTTCATCGACAACGAGCGCGAGCAGCGCACGCGCTATCGGCATACGCTGGCTGATCTGGCGCACAGTCTGAAGACGCCGCTGGCGGTGATCCGCTCACAGCTCGAATCCACCGCCCTCGACGATGCTTCGCGACGCACCAGCGTGCTCGATCAGGTGCGCCGGATGGACGATCTGGTCGCGTATCAACTGTCGCGCGCCGCAACTTCCGGTCGCCAGACCTTTGCCAGCGCCGTGCCGATCGCCGGCCACGCCGAGGATCTGGTGCAGAGTCTGGAAAAGGTCTACGCGAGCAAGAATGTGTTGTGCGAATTCGACATCGACGAGCGCGCGGTTTTCTACGGCGAGCAGGGCGACCTGCTGGAGCTGATGGGCAACCTGCTGGAGAACGCCTTCAAATGGGCGGGCCATCGCGTGCTGCTGGTAGTGAAATCGCAGGTGACCACCGCGCGCCAGCGCCCCGGCCTGTGGCTCAGTGTGGAGGACGATGGTCCGGGCATTGCCGAAGACAAGATCGAAAAAATCCTGCAGCGCGGTGTGCGCGGCGACGAACGCGTGCAGGGTCACGGCATCGGGCTGTCGATCGTGCAGGACATCGTGCACGCGTATCAGGGCGAGCTGGTGGTTGATCGATCGCCTGAACTGGGCGGCGCGCGTTTCAGCGTGGCGCTGACGCCGGCCTGATCTGCTTTCGATTTAGCTGGTCAGCCGGCCTACCATCCACAGGACTCGCGCACTACTTTCACCGTTCCCCTGAGCGCAGCGTAGCGGCGTCGAAGAGCGCCTGGCGGAGTTACTCCATAACGGCGACCACTGACTAGATTCAACGCGTCGCCGGTCTTTTGCGCACGCAAATCGCGTTGGACATTTCACCCAGAATGGCCGGTGACGGGCCGTAAAACGCGTCAAGCAGAGCGGCTATTGCCGGTTCGGCTTCGCGCAAAAGCGTCGGCTGCGAATAGTGCAGCTCCGTCACCACGGCAAAATACTCGCTGGGATTTTCAGCCGCGTAGTGATCGATCAGATGGCCGTCGTCGCGCGCCGATGCGCTGGCCAGGCTGCGATACGCCCGATCAAATTGTTCGACCCAGCGTCGCCGCGGAATATCCGTCAGCGGCGGCATGCCGTCCGGTGGCCCGTCGAGCATGTCCAGCTTGTGCGCCATTTCATGCAGCACCACGTTGTAGCCGTCCCACGGCTGCTCCAGATCCAGCTGCACGTCGGCCAGCGAAAGTACCAGCGGGCCGCGCTCCCACGTGTCGACGTGGCGACTGTCGTCACCAGCGTGCACGACGCTGCTGTGGCAGGCGTGGTGGCTGCCGCGAACCTTGAATTCACCGGGGTAGATCAACACCTCGCGCCAGCCGCGCAGGCTGCCGGGGCCCTGCTGCAATGCCGGCAGGCACGCCTGCATCGCAATCAGCAATCGCCAGTAATCGTCCAGCACGGCGCCGGCCAGTGCATGGAACCGTTTGCGAGCGAGAAAGAGCGCGGCAAGCCGACGCAGCCGCTGCTGCCGTTCCGGATCGAGTCCGCGCGCAAGTGCGCAGCCGAACAGTGCGCGCCGCCACAGTGGGTCAGGGATGGGGGGAGGTTCGAGCCGCACCCGCAGCGATTGCCACCAACGAGCGGGCATGACCGGGGACGCTTACTGGATGGATCCAGGCAGCAGCGATTGCCAGCCGAGATGGGGCTGCTGCGCGCGTGCCGGAGGCGTGATCTCTCCCGCGGCGTGGTCGGTAGTGTTGCCTGAAGCGCCCTTGTGCGATTCGTTGCCGCCGTTGCGCGGCGCCCCGTCGCGGACGTTCGTGGGCTCGCTGCTGCCAGGCTCGCTGCTGTTGACCGATTCGCGCGCGCTGCTGACGTCGCCGTTTCCGCGCAGCGAACTGTCGAGTTCGCGGCCGTCGGCGCTCGTTGCGGCGGCGCCGCCAATGCCGGCAAAACAGATGGCGCAGCCGATGAGCCAATGTTTGACGTGCATGGCAATCGACCTCCCTAGACTCGCAAGCGAAGCCCCGATCGTCTCAGAAACCACGTAGTGACGCCAGTGCTGCTATCCCGCCGCGGATGGTGCCGGATCGGCAGGGCCGGCAAGCCGGGCTAAACTGCGCGGATGCCGATCCAAACTCTCAGTCGATCTACCCGATGCGCTTCTCCGACGCGCGCTCTTTTCGTTGGTGGCCGCTGATGCAGCCCGCCCAGTTGCTGTCGGCACTGGCCGTCGGTGAGCCGGTTTCCGGCGCGGCTCTGGCCGCGCAAACCGGCATCACGCGCGCGGCAATATGGAAACAGATCGAAGTGCTGCGCGCGCGCGGCGTACCGATCGCGGCGCAGGGAGCGGCCGGCTACTGCTTGCCATGGCCACTGCAGATGCTGGATGTCGAAACCATACGCGGCGCCCTGCCGGCCGAGCTGGCGCAAAAGCTGGGCGCGCTCGAAGTCCACTGGGAGCTTGATTCCACCTCCAGCGAACTGCAGCGGCGCAGCTCGCAAGCCGGGGATTTCAGCGTGCTGTTGGCGGAAACGCAGACCGCCGGGCGCGGTCGTCGCGGTCGCCAGTGGCTGTCGCCGCCGGGCCTGAATCTTTATCTGTCCTGCCTCAAGCGGTTCGACCAGGGCTTCGCGGCGCTGGGCGGTTTGTCGCTGGCGGTCGGCGTCATCGTGATGCGCGCCCTGGAAGCGTTCGCCATCACCGGCGCGGGCCTGAAATGGCCGAACGACGTGCTTGCCCTCGGCGGTGTGGAAGGTAACGACGGCAAACTCGGCGGCATCCTGGTCGAGCTCAGCGGCGAATATCAGGGGCCGTGCGCTGCCGTCATCGGAATCGGCCTCAATCTGCGGCTCACGCCCGCGCTGCGCGAGCAGGCGGGTCAGCCCGCCAGCGATCTGGCAGCGCTGACCGACGGCGCGCCGCCGGATCGCAACCACATTGCCGCGGCGCTGATCGCGGCGCTTGTCGAAGGTTTGCAGCAGTTCGAGCGCGATGGCTTCGCCGGTTTTTCCGACGAATACGCGCGTTACGATCTGCTGAAGGATCAGCCGTTGCAGCTCAGCGGAGCGCTCGGCGCGTTCGAGGGCACTGGCGCAGGCGTCGATGCTCGGGGCGCGCTGCAGGTGCGCATGAGCGACGGCAGTCTGCGTGAGGTCGATAGCGCTGAAGTCACGGTGCGCCGCGCATGAGGCTGCTGCTCGATCTCGGCAATACCCGCATGAAATGGGCGCTGATGCTGCAGCCGGACGGATGGCTCACGCAGGGTGCGCTGGATTGGCAGGACGGCTTTGTGCCAGCGCTGGAATCCGCTTTGGCGGGATTGCCGATGCCGGAAATGATTGTCGCCGCCTCGGTCGTCGACGATGCGCGTGAGGCGCAAATCGCCGAGGTGGTCAGCCGCCGATTCGGGCGCGAGCCGATCTGGCTGCGCACCCCGGCTGCCGCATGCGGCGTGCGTAACGCCTACGCCGAGCCTGGGCGACTCGGCGTCGACCGGTTTCTGGCGATGGTGGCGGCGTATGCCGACGGCTACGCGCCATGCGTTGTCGCCAGCGCCGGGACCGCGCTCACGCTCGATGCGCTCGCCGCCGACGGACGTCATCTCGGTGGCCTGATCGCGCCTGGCCCGCTGCTGATGCAGCGCTCCCTGCTGAAGGCTACCGCGCGCGTGCGGCCGGAGCGGGTCGGCGAAATACTGGAGTTGGCCGACAACACGGCCGACGCGGTGGCTTCAGGCTGCTGGCACGCCGCCGCGGCATTGATCGAACGCTTTGCCTCTCGCATGGCGCCCACCCTGGAGGCTACCGGTGGCGAATCGCCCACGCTGATTCTTGGTGGTGGCGATGCGGCCACGCTGCAGCCGTTGCTGACTATGCCCGCGCAAATGACTCGTGATGGCGTGCTGCGTGGACTGGCGGTATGGGCAAATACGCACGCCGCAAAGTCCTTATCGACCTAGATATCGTCGATCCGGCGCGCGTTGATTTAGCCTGCGTCGATCTGGCTTGCGTCGATCTAGAATGAAGCCGCGATTTGGCATGGGGTATTCGATGTTCTTGCGCTTGCTGTTCGTTCTTTTGAGTGCGCTCAATATTGCTGTGGGCGCATGGCTGCTGCTAGGTCAGCCTTACTTGCACAACGGCTATGCCGTTGATCCTGGCGTGCGCGAATTGCGCCTGCTGTCGGAAATGCCCCAGACAGCAGCCACGGTGGTGGCTCCCGTTGTGGCGGCAACCGTTGCCGTTGCCGCGTCCGCGCCGGTTCCGCCTCCGGTCCCCGCTGCGCCGGTGAGTACGCCGAGCCCGGTTCGGCCCGCACCACCGGTGCCGCAAATCTGCCTTGCGCTGGGGCCGTTCGCGACGCCGCAGGATCTGCGCAACGCACGCCAGGCACTGGGCACACAGGTCACGCGCATGCGCTCACGTCAGGAACAAACCACCCAGCCCAATGGTTTCTGGGTGTATCTGCCCGCCACCAGCAGTCACGCGCAGGCGCTGGAACTCGCCCGCCAGCTAGGTGCGCGCAACATCAAGGACTATTTTGTCGTCAGCGGTGGCGATCAGCCCAACACGGTCTCGCTGGGTCTGTTCAAGGATCCAGCGAACGCGCGCAAACGCCGCGATGAAGTGGTGGCGGCCGGTTTCCCGGCGCGCATGAGCGAGCGCAGCGAAAATGTCCCCGAGTACTGGCTCGACCTGGTGGCGAACAACAGCCCGCGCTTCGAGTGGCGCAGCCGCATCCGCACCGGCGGCATCAATTCCCACAGCACGAGCTGCTTCTGATTCCCAGGTTCGTAACCGATGAGCGTTTCGACATCAGTCTGGATCATTGGCTTTGAGCAACCGCCGCGCGACTGCTAGAATCGCGCCTCTTGCCGGCATAGCTCAGTTGGTAGAGCAACTGATTTGTAATCAGTAGGTCCCCAGTTCGAATCCGGGTGCCGGCACCAGGAAAATCAAG
The DNA here is from genome assembly GCA_964658785.1 of uncultured Methylobacterium sp. Classification (GTDB taxonomy): domain Bacteria; phylum Pseudomonadota; class Gammaproteobacteria; order Xanthomonadales; family Rhodanobacteraceae; genus Rhodanobacter. The sequence continues at coordinate 361 of CBAAAD010000167.1, read as the reverse complement.
GCCTTGCAGAAATGCAGGGCCTTTTTCTTTGGATTGAGGCAACACCGAGACTACAAACTGTTCGTTTTACAGACTTTGTTTCTAGCGCTGGAGAGACAACCGGCTTTGTCTCTAGCATTTCGTTAAATCTTGTATACAAGATTTTGCATTGAGCTATGCTCATTCAATGAAACCTTGGATTCCGGACCAACTTCCCCTTGCCGACCTCGACGCTGCGCGCTTGATTAGCGCAGTCGGTACTGCCAATGCAGCTTTGGCGAGGTATGACGGTCTTCTGCGCGGCATGCTGAACCCGGATCTGATGCTTTCTCCCTTGACCACCAAAGAAGCGGTGATGTCTTCCCGCATAGAGGGCACGCAG
>CBAAAD010000166.1:0-6610 GCA_964658785.1 uncultured Methylobacterium sp. | reverse complement strand
TCGATCAGATTCAGCTCGTCGCCCAGCGTGCCGTCGTCGTTGTTGTGCTGGCCCAGCGCGGCGCGAAACAGTTCGGACAGATCTTCCACCGTGCGCTCGGCCGCATCGGGGTCGACGCGGATCAGCGCGGCCACCGTATTCATGCTGTTGAAAAGAAAGTGCGGGCGGATGCGCGCCTGCAGCGCATCGACCTGCGCGCGCGTCACCGCCGCCAGCCGCGCCTGCCACTGCGCCTGCACGTAAAAGTAGCGCAGCATGGCCGCGCCCAGCAGGGCGGCGATGGCCACGTTGTCGCGCACGAACACGCCGCTGCTGTCGGTGCCCAGCTGCATTTGCAGCGCCATATCGAGCCAGTGCGCCACGCTGCTGGCGGCCAGCACCAGCAGCACGATCAGCAGCCACACCGCGGCATAGGGGAAGTGACCGGGCAGGCGCTGCAGCAGGCTGCGCAGCTTGCACAACACCACTGCGATCACCAGCGCCAGCCAGGTCACAAACAGCATGCCGACGCTGTAGCTGGCCCAGTCGCGCTGCCCGGTGCGCGCCAGCCACATCACCGTCACCGTGAGCGCACCCACCACAATCAGCGCAAACAGCGCCGGCAGCTTGCAGAAGTCCGGCAGCGGACTCTGCTCGGCGCGTTCGCGTGGGCGGCTGGCGAGTGGGGGCGACGTCATGCAAGCAAGTATGCCGCATGAGCGCGGCCGGCTTGATGGGGTGATGAATCCAGCACGCGCCGCGGCTGCAGGGCTTAACCCTGCCGGCTATGGGTTCATTCGATCGGCCGCTTTCGCGGCGCAAAACGGCCGTTCTGTCGATCGGTAGTCCGCGAATGAAAAGCGTCGCTGGCTACCTCACCCGCTGCCCGATCCAGTCGCGCAGGTCGGCGATCTCCTGCGGATTGACGGCGTGCAGCATCGGATAGGTATGCCAGTCGACGTGGTAACCCAGCGCCTGCAGCCGGTCGCGCGAATCCAGGCCGCGCTGCAGCACCACCACCGGATCGGCCAGGCCGTGGCCCCAGAAAATCGGCGTGGCCGCATTCGACGCGTGGCGTTCGGCGGCCAGGGTGGTATGCAGCGGCAGATAGGTCGACAGCGCGATGATGCCGGCCAGCTTTTGCGCGTGGCGCAGCCCGGCCGATAGCGCGATCGCGCCGCCCTGCGAAAAGCCGGCCAGCAGGATGCGTTCGCTCGGTACGCCGCGGCTGTGTTCGCGCGCGATCAGTGTTTCCACTTCGGCCACCGATGCGCGCATGCCGGCCTCGTCCTGTTTCGCGTTCAGATCGAACGCGGCGATGTCGTACCACGCGCGCATCGACATGCCGTTGTTGATCGTCACCGGCCGCACCGGCGCGTGCGGAAATACGAAGCGCAGCGCCGGCCAGCCGGGCGCCACCAGCTGCGGCACGATCGGCGCAAAGTCGTGCCCGTCGGCGCCCAGCCCATGCAGCCAGATCACGCTATGAGTCGGGTTGGCAGCGGTTTCCTGTTCGACGGCGGGCAACGGCATGGGCGGCGCACTTCTGTAAAGTAAAACGTGATGGTAGCAGCCGCTGTGCTGCCGTCCGAACCATGCGCCAGCGCATCGACGCCTGCCGGCTATTTCGCATCGAGCCCCAGCTCCTGCGCGAAGAAGGTCAGCATGATCGCGGTATCGCCGACGCGCTGGCTGAAGGGCGCGCCGATGCCGTGGCCGGCGTTGACGCGCGTCAGCAGAATAATCGGCCGATCGGAGCTGGTCGCGTTCTGCAGCGCGGCGGTGAATTTGCGCGACTGCCACGGCGCCACGCGCGGATCGTTGGCGCCCGTCGTCATCAGCACGGCGGGATAGGCGGTATGCGGCTGCACGTTCTGCAGCGGCGAATAGGCCAGCGTGGCCTTGAACTGCGCCGGATCGCTGACCGTGCCGTATTCGCTGACGTTGTACGCGCCGTTGGCGAAATCGGTTTCGTGGCGGATCACGTCGTAGATGCCGACCATCGACACCACCGCACGATAGTCGCCCGGATGCTGCACCAGCGACGCGCCCATCAGCAGGCCGCCGTTGCTGCCGCCGAGGATGCCCAGGTGCGCGCGGTCGGTCCACTGCGTGTCGAACAGCGCCAGCGCGGCCGCGTGGAAATCGTCGAACACGTTCTGCTTGTGCAGCTGCTGGCCCTGCACATGCCACGCTTCACCGAACTCGTTGCCGCCGCGGATGTTGGCGTACGCCAGTACGCCGCCGCGCTCCAGCCACGCGAGCTTGGCGCCGACGAAACCGGGCGAGACCGGAATATCGAAACCGCCGTAGCCGTAGAGTATGGTCGGCCGCTTGCCGTTCGGTGTCACGCCGCGCATCGCGATCACCGTCACCGGCACATGGCTGCCGTCGGTCGAGAGGCCATCGATGCGCTGCACCTCGATGTTCGAATAATCCGCCGCGGGCTTCACCTCGAACACCGTCTTCAGATGACCGCTGCGCGCGTCGTATTCGGCCCAGCGCGAGGGCGTGGTCCAGCCGCCGTAGCTGATCAGCGCCTGATTCTGGCCGAGCTCTGCAGCGATGGCGCCAACGCCAATGCCGTGCGCCGGCAGCGGCACGCGACGCACGAACTTGGCCTTGCCGTCGTACTGCTCCACCCACCAGTCCGGCCCCCAGCTGCGCGTCACCAGGAATCCGCTGGCGATCGGTTCCACGTCCTGAATGGCACCATCGCGCTCGCCCAGCACCTCGCTCACGGCGCCCTGCGGGTCGACCGCCAGCAGCTTGCCGCGCGGCGCGTCGGCAAAGCTCACCACGAACAGCCGCTGGCCGATCCACGCCGCCGTGCGCACATTCGCTTCACCGCCGACGATCTTTTTCCACTGCGCGCCATCGCGTAAATACACCTCGGCCGGGCCGCCGTCGCCGACGTTGGCCAGCACCGCGAGCTGCTGCGCGCCCGGCGAGCTGAGCAGGCGATATTCGGCCATGCGCGAATAGCCCTGGCCGAACACGACAGTGTCACCGGCCGCCGGCTCACCCAGCGCGTGATGCACCAGGGTAGCGTCGAACGGCCTGACCTCGGCCTTGCCCAGCGGCGGCAAAAAGCGCACGTAGGTAAAGCCTTTTTCATCGGCGTCCCAGGCCAGCCCCTGCGGCGTGGTGCCGCCGCCGGCCCAGGGCAGCGCATCGGCCAGCACTTTGCCGGTGGCGACATCCAGCACGTGGATGGTGGTCATCTCGCTGCCGCCCTCGGCGGTGCCGTAAGCCAGATAACGCGCCCGCGGCGACGGCCAGTAGTTGGTAATGGCGGTGTTGCCGCCGTCGGCATGGAGATCGACCAGCACGCGCGGCTTGCCCTTCGGCCAAGGCTGCGCCATCAGCAGCGGCTGCGGTTGCGGCGGCGTTTCCTGCAGGTAGAACAGCGTGCCGTGGGCCAGCAGCGGGTCGGAACGCGTGGTCGAGGTGATCGCCAGCTGCTGTACGCGCGCCGTCATCGCCTTGCCGTCCGGCATGGCGGCCAGCACCGCTTCGGTATGCGCGTTTTGTGCGGCAATCCATTGCTGCACGGTTGGATCGTTGGGGTTCTCCAGCCAGCGGTAGGGATCATTGACGCGCGTGCCGTGCAGCACGCTGGCGTCCTTGCCCTGCGGCGTGGAGGGAGGTATCGATACCGGTCGGCGGTGGTCGATTAGCGACACGTCTCGCGCTGGCGGCGCGGCGGCGGGTTGCACCTGCGCAGCGCACCACGAACTCGCGCCGAACAGCGCCGCGGAGATAACGATCAGGCGAACGAAGACCAGGCGCATGCGCTTTACTCAGTGACCATAGACGCCACAGCGTACTGCGGCGTCGCCTGGCGTGCAGCGATGTCGACCCTGACTTCTGGCACGGGTGGGCATGCACGGCCGTCGCGCTCGGCTATGCTGATTTTTCTCATCGTTGCCCTCCGTGGAGACTGCCCCATGCGTCGACTGCTGCTTGCCGGCCTTATCGCTTTTGCTGTGCTGCCCGCCGCAGCCGTTACGCCGCCCGCCGGTGGCGCGCTCGACCTGGAAACCATCATGGCCAACCCGGACTGGATCGGGCATCCGGTCGAGATGCCGTACTGGAGCGTGGACGGCCGCAGCATTTATTACTCGCTCAAACGCGACGGCAGCCCCGTGCGCGATCTGTACCGCGTCGATGCGGCCAGCGGCCAGAGCACCAGGCTCGATCCCGCCGCGATGGCGCAGGCCGACGGCCCGGCCGTGTTCGATCGCACGCACCGGCATGCCGCGTATGTGATGCACGGCGATATCTTCGTGGTCGATATCGGCAGCGGACGGCGCACCCAGGTCACGCGCACGCCGCAGGAGGAGTCCTCGCCGCAGTTCTCCGCCGACGGCCGCGCGCTGCAGTTTCGCGACGGCAACGACTGGTACAGCTATGACCTCGCAAGCGGCGGCACGTCGACCGCCGCGGTGCTGAAATTCGCCGATGATCCGCAGGCCAAGAAAACCGACGAGCTGGGCGACCTGCAGCTGCATCTGTTCAAGACCCTGCGCGACATCAAGGCCGACAAGCAGGCGCTGAAAGATGAAGATAAGGCGCTCGACGCTGCCGATCCCGGCCGCGCGCCGGCGCCTTTCTTTCTCGGCGACAAGTCGGTGGCCGTCGACACCGAGCTGTCGCCCGACGGCCGCTGGCTGCTGGTGGTCACCGCGCCCAAGGGCTACGACAAGGGCAAGCATCCGGTGGTCAATCACTATGTCACCGAGAGCGGCTACACCGAGCCGAAGGAAGCGCGCACCTACGTCGGCCACAACAATCCAGCCCCGCAGTCGCTGCTGCTGCTCGATCTGCGCCAGCACCAGAGCTACCCGCTGGCGACCGACGGTCTGCCCGGCATCAAGGACGATCCGCTGAAGGCGCTGCGCGCGCAGACCGTTGCCGCGCTGGAAAAGGCTGGCAAGCCCGACGAGGCCAAGGCCCTGAAGGCGCCCGACGTGCGCGGCGTGCGCGTGGTCGGCAGCCCGGAAGACGGCGGTGGCGGCGGCATCGCCTGGAGCGACGACGGCAGCCAGCTCGCCGTGCAGGTGCGCGCCAACGACAACAAGGACCGCTGGATCGCCAGCGTCGACTTTGGCACGCACAAGCTGGTCAACCAGCAGCGCCTCACCGACGCTGCGTGGATCAACTGGAATTTCAACGATTTCGGCTGGCTCAAGGACAACCGCACGCTGTGGTATCTGAGCGAACACACCGGCTACTCGCAGCTCTACAGCAAGCCGCTCGACGGCAAGGCCACCGCGCTGACCACCGGCAAGTTCGAGGTCAGCCATCCGCTGCTCAGCGACGACGGCCAGTGGTTCTACGTGCGCACCAACCAGGTAGCGCCATACAGCTACGACGTCTACCGGCTGCCGGCGAAGGGCGGTGCGCTGACGCGCATCACGCAGTACCAGGGCATGGACGATTTCAAACTCTCGCCCGACGGCAGGCAGCTGGCCGTGCTGCATTCGTCGCCGTACGTCTTTGCCCAATTGGCCGTCCAGCCGTCCGCCGGTGGCGACGGTCACGACCTGACCAACACCATCAAGCCGGCCTACGCAGCGCATACCTGGATCGCGCCGAAGATCGTCGAGATTCCCTCCAGTCACGGCGCCGGCGTGATCTACGCGAAGTACTACGGGCCGGCCGACGAAAGCGAGGCGGCCAAGCGACCGGCGGTGTTCTTCGTGCATGGCGCCGGCTACCTCCAGAACGTCACGCTGTCGTCGACCTACTACTTCCGCGAACAGATGTTCCACAACCTGCTGGTGCAGCAGGGTTACGTGGTGCTGGACATGGACTACCGCGCCTCCGAAGGCTACGGCCGCGCGTGGCGCACCGCGATCTACCAGCACATGGGCCACCCCGAGCTGGAAGACCTGCTCGACGGCAAGGCGTGGCTGGTGAAAAACCACAGCGTCGATCCCAAGCGCGTCGGCATCTACGGCGGCAGCTATGGCGGCTTCATGACCGAGATCGCCCTGCTCCGCGCACCCGGCGAGTTCGCCGCCGGCGCCGCGCTTCGCCCGGTCTCCGACTGGACCAGCTACAACGACGACTATACCGCCGACATCCTCAACACGCCGCAGCTCGACCCCGAGGCCTACAAGACCAGCTCACCGATCGAATACGCCGACCAGCTGCGCGACCCGCTGCTGATCGAACACGGCCTGATCGACGACAACGTGATGGCCAGCGATTCGATCCGCCTGTATCAGCGTTTCATCGAACTGCACAAAAAGAATTTCTGGATCTCGCTGTATCCGCTGGAGCGGCATGGGTTTGTCCATGCGGACGATTGGCATGACGAGTATCGGCGGATCGATGAGTTGTTTGAGACGTATTTGAAGTCGCCCTCCAATTGATTTTATCGCCTGTGATGCCGAAAGGTTTTGGTTGGCTTGCACCACGCGAGTCGCGCTTTTCTTCCTCTCCCCCTCGGGGAGAGGATTGAGGTGAGGGGCGGGTGATCGCGGGGTTTTTCGCTTTTGGTGAAACAGCGAAGAGCTTTCGTCCTCCTTCGGAGGGCGAGTCACTTTTCTCTTGCGTGGCCAAGAGAAAAGTAACCCAAAGAGAAGGCCACCCCGCTTGGCGCTTGCCGGGCATCCATGCC
>CBAAAD010000165.1:0-6652 GCA_964658785.1 uncultured Methylobacterium sp. | reverse complement strand
CGCCTGCGCCTGCAGGCTGGCCGCATCATCGCGCTGTTGCAGCAATTGCGCCGCGGCGCCGATGGTTTCACGCGCGTCGCGCACGCCCTGGTTCTGGCGCGCCTGAGCGGTGGCGACCAGGCGCTCGTTGGCGGCGATCTGGCCGGCCTGCTCCTTGCGGCGGGCCGCAATCTGCTGGGCCGTGAGCGACTGATTGGCCACGTCGCGCGCCGCGTCGATCACGGCGCTGTTGTAACCGGCCACGGCACCGGCCAGCTGCGCCTTGCTGATGCCGTAGTTGGCCTGCAGCTGGCCGCCCTCGAAGATCGGCAGGTGCAGCGCTGGCGCGATCGAAAAGGCGCGGCTGTCGGCGCTGAGCAGCTTGCCCACATCCAGGCTGGAAAGGCCTGCCATCGCGCTGATGCTGAGATCGGGGAAAAACTGCGCGCGCGCCACGTCGGTCTGTTTCAACGCGGCTTCCACCTGCCAGCGGCTGGCGGCAATGTCCGGGCGTCGCGCAATCAGGTCGAGCCGGGCATCGGCGGGGACGCGGCTATCCACTTCCGGCAGCGGCCGTACCTGCAGGGCCGGCAGATCGGCCGGCGCGATGCCGAGCAGCGATGCCAGCGCGACCTTGCGAATCGCGGCCGAGCCGGCCAGCGCCACGTTCATTTCGCGCGCGGCGGCAAGGTCGGCCTTGGCCTGCTGCACGGTGTCCTCCAGATCGACGCCGCGCGCCACGCGCAGTTCGGCGATATGCAGAAAACGCATCTGTGCCGCGAGCAGCTGGTTGGAGAGCGCCAGGCGGGCCTGATCCCCTTGCCAGCCGAAATAGGTGTCAGCTACGGCATTCTGGATGGTCAGCGCGGCGGCGCTGCGCTGGGCTTCGGCGGCATGCGCCTGATCCAGCGCTGCCTCGATGCTGGAGCGCTTTTTGCCCCACCAGTCGAAGGTGTACTGCGCCTGCAGCCCGAGATCAGCCTGGTTGTACCAGGGGTCGATCGGGAAGTTCTGCGGCAGCAGGCTGATGATGCCGTTTTTACTGATGCGCTGGCGCTGGAACTGTGCGCTGCCGTTGATGTTCAGACCCGCCTGCGCTGCGGCCAGTCGCACCGACTGCTGCGCATTGAGCAGGCGACTGCGCGCCTGCTCGAGATCCGGCGAATTTTTGACCGCCAGGGTGATCAGCTGGTCCAGCTGCGGATCACCGTAGACGCGCCACCACTGTGCGTCCGGCCAGCCGTCCTTCGTCGGCGCCTGCAGACCGGCCAGCGGAACGTCGTCGCGCAGCACGGGATGGCTGAGTTTGGTCGGCGCGGCGCAGGCGCCGAGCAGCAGCGCGAGCGACACGGCTATAGCGCAGCGGCGCACGGAACCGCGTTTCATGGAGTCGAGGTTTGGAGAAGCGTTGGTCATTTCTTTGCCTTCATGTTCCTAGCGCTCATGCCGGAATATTCGCATCGGCCTGATCGAGGTTATGTGCCAGCTTCCGCAACAGCCGGCTGAGGTTGCGCTTGTCGGTGTCGCTGAAGCCGTTGAACATTGCGTCCAGGCGTGGAAAAAGTGGCGGCACGATCTTCAGTACCAGGCGTTTTCCGGCCGCGGTGATGCGAATGACAACGCGGCGCCGGTCATCATCGCTGCCGCCGCGCGTGATAAGGCCGCGCTTGACCAGCGTGTTGCCGATGCGGGTCATGTTGGTGGCCCCCTGCTTGGTGAACTCGCACAGCTCGCCAGGGGTAGAGCTGCTGTCCGGCCGGCTGTAGAGAAACATCAGAGTCAAAAACTCGCTGTGGTTGAGCTTGCAGGGCTTGAGCTCGAGTTCCAGCTCCTCGTTCAGGCTGCCGCTGACCATCAGCATCAGCCGGCTCAGCTTGGCCTCGACCGAGGGAAATTCCGGGATGAGCCGAATCGTCCGCTCGATGCCTTCATCCATCATGTCGATGCACTTGCTCAGGGATACCATTTCACCAACTTACATTTCATCAGTGAAATAAAAGATAGCAATCCGCCGCATCATTCGCAAGCATCCATCAGGCGCTCAATCGGGAATGGCTCGACCTTTTGCGCGATCAAGGCGGAAGAGGCGGCGCGTGTTGTCGAAGGTCGCTGCGGCAATGACCGATTCGGGCTCGGTGCGCAGGGCGGCAATGCTTCGCAATACTTCGACGATGCGTGCCGGTTCGTTGCGCTGGCCGCGATGTGCTGCGTCCGGCTGATCGGGCGCGTCGCTTTCCAGCAGCAAAAATTCAAGAGGCATGCCGGCAACAACGCGGCGCAGTCGCTGGGCGCGATCGTAGGTTATCGGGCCACCAATGCCGATATGAAATCCCATCTGGCACAGCTGCTGTGCCTGCTGCTCGCTGCCGGAAAAGCTGTGGACCACGCCGCGCAGGCCGGGGAGGCGGCGTAGCGTCTGGACAACTTCTTCCAGCGCCGCGCGGGCGTGAATGATCACTGGCAGGTCGAAGTCTTGCGCCAGCTTCAGCTGTTGGTGGAAGTAGTCGCGCTGCAATTGTGGGTCCAGACCTTCCACGCGAAAGTCCAGTCCAATCTCGCCCACCGCCACCGCGTCGCCTTGGGCCAGCCATCGGGAGAGATCGTGGATGTGTGTCGGCGTATGGTTTGCCAGATACATCGGGTGCAGGCCGAATGCAGGAAACACGCCGTCGCTTGCTTTACCCAGCGCCCGTATGGCGGGCCAGCTGGCGGCGTCCACCGCAGGTAGAATGAGCGTATTCACGCCGGCGCCGATAGCGCGAGCGATCACGGCGGCGCGATCCGCCGCAAAGGGCTCGGCGTCAAGGTGAACGTGGCTGTCGGCGAGTTTCAACATGATTTGCTGCCGGGGCTGGCCTGAGAGGGGTTTATGCAATGCTGACGTGAAAATTATGTAGCTAAAACCGGTCTAGCCCTGATTCAGTTGTCTAGCCGTTCAATAGTGACGCAAGTAATTGCTTCGGCAGTACCGGGCTCCAGATCACTTACTCAAACAAACATGGGAGATAGTAATGAACAGGCTGATGATCAACACACTCAATATCGCCATTGCCGCCGCGCTCGCGCTGGGGCTCTCAGCCTGCAATCGGAATGCGGCGGCGGATACGTCCAGTGACGCGGCAGCCATGTCCAACGGTAGCAACGTTGCGGGTGCGCCAGCGCAGGCGCCGGAGAATGGTCCCCAGTATGCGCAGGTTGTCAGCGTGGAGCCGGTACGCCAGTCCATCAACGATCCGCAGCGCGTCTGCCACGATCGGGTTGTGACGCACACGGCCCCGCCGCGTGACGAGCATCGCGTTGCCGGTACTGCCATCGGCGCCGTCGCCGGTGGACTGCTCGGTCACATGGTGGGCGGCGGTCGCGGCAACACGCTTGCCACCGTGGCTGGCGCGGTCGGTGGTGGCTACGCGGGCAACCGCATCGAGGCCGCCCACCAGCAGGGCCAGGTAACGCAGTCGGTACAGCGCGAGTGCGACACCGTCGACAATGCCAGCAGCAAAGTGGTGGCGTTTGATGTTCATTACGTCTACAACGGCGTCACTCGCACCGTTCGCATGGATCATGATCCGGGCGATCGCGTGCTGGTGCAGCAGGGCATCACCGCTGTTTCCGACGCTCGCTAAGTGGACTGGATCCAATGAAAACAACGAGCTTCAAATCACGATCCGCACGTCTCTCAATCGGCCTGGCGATGGCAGCCAGCGTCGCGCTGGGAGGTTGCGCCACGCCTCAATACGGCGGTTACCAGCAGCGTTCCGGCTACGCTAACCCATGCCAGAACTGTGGTGTTGTGCAGCAGGTGGACCAGGTCTACGTCCAGGGCGGCGGAGGTAATGGCAATGGCGGTACCCTGGGTGCCGTGATCGGCGCTATTGCCGGTGGCGTGCTGGGTAGCACGATTGGCAAGGGTGACGGCCGAACGGCGGCTACCGTTGTCGGCGCTGTTGGCGGCGGCGTTGTTGGCAACCAGATCGGCAAAAACAACGATGGTGGCGGCAACGGCACCGCCTGGCGAATCGTCGTACATATGGACAATGGCCAATACGCCACGGTTACGCAGCGCGAGGATCCTCGCGTGCCAAATGGCGCTTACGTTTCCATTCACGACGGACATGTCTATCCGCGTTAAAAATATGGGTGTCTAGACGTTTAGACGTCCAAATAAAAAAGCCCTCGAAAGAGGGCTTTTTTTGTGTGTGCTGTTGATGGTCAGTTCACAGCATAAAATGCATGTTCACCGATAGTTATCGTGCGACGATTGCGAGACCAGGCTGGGTTGACGGCAACCGTTGCGAAATGATCAGCTCGCGGCACCAGTATTTTTCTCTGTGCAACCGGGAGTTGCCAGTTCTGAATCGATTTTCCCGCTACCTGCCACGCTTTGTGAAAAGCATCGAGGTTGGAAACGTCGAAAGAACCCGGCGTGGTGGTGATGGCGAATTGGTGCGGTGCACTGACAACTTCGCAAACCGTTCCGCCCCAGCTTCCGCGGTCCCGTCGTCGCATGGCGACTTCCGCAACGGCGAGCTGTCCGTTCATGGGTTCACTGCGAGCTTCCAGATAAACGGTCGTGGCCAGACAGGCCTGATCCGCAACTGGCTGTGGCATGAGAGAGGTCAGCCACAACAGCATGGATAGTTTCATTTAACGTTCTGCCTCCAACGTGCTGTACGTTCAGAGCTGGCTTCGAGCTCTGATACGCCATTGCGATGGACGGGCTGGCAGGCCGTTCCATCTGGATCAATCGCTTCAACCTTGATTCGATGGTTGAGCGCTTTGCCACGGGATTGTGGCGTTCCGCGCGGCGCATTCGCTGCCGATCGGGGTGAATGTTGCCGAGGGTGCGCCTGCTTTCGTAGCGGCGCTGCCTGCAACGTGTCTGCGCACGCTGATGCGATGCGGTTATGCCATCCGGCAGTTCAGTGCCGGGTCGCGCCGATTCGGATTCTTCCGGTTCGTCGCGTCAATTCGATGCCGTTATTCCGCGGCACCGCTTTTCAAGAGTTGGCGGAGCGTAGTGGCGGATTTCTTTGCTGGCAAGTGCCTAGTGTTGTGAATTTAATCTTCACGCCATTCTATTCACGTTGCAGCCCGACGGTCTTAACGAGCTTTCGACACAAAAAATATTCAGGCGTTCCACGTTTCACATAGACGAATGGACCCACCATCGTCCGTTGAAAAAATTTTCTCATCAGCCGTTTGTGCAGTGACGTCATCATGCAATACCGCAAGCGCTTCGGTTTCTGCATCGCTGTTGACGACATCGAGCACCCACACTTTCTCTTGCGCATCGACGCGCAAAATGTCGCCAGGATTTTTTGGGTGCGAATGATTCGATGACGATATTTTGATGCGATGAAGATGCTTTTTGTTGCCGCCGCGATAGTGCAGGCGAGCAACAATTTCCTGGCCGGGATAGCAGCCCTTGTCGATAACGACAGCGTGCAGCCTTTGCAATGCCAGCGCCGGCGCCAGCAGTTCGTTCAACATTGAACGCGGCAGCCATGGCCAGCCTTCACGAAGTTGTAGAAGACGCCAGGCGTCGCCGCCCGTGCTTTCGCTGGAGATCTCCAGGCTGTGCGTGCCACAACCCAGTGAAAGCAATTCCTGGTCGCGATCAATGGCCAGCAGAGGCAGCGCAGCACCCATGGACAAGCTGCGCGGTGAGAGTGCGGTCAGCGTCAGCTTCGATCGGAATACGAAGCGCCTTAGCGCATCGACCATCTCGCCGGCGCTGCCACCGCGCAAGAGCAGCAGCAGCTGGTCTTCGTTCAGGCGGGCGAGATGGAAAAATGCTTTCACCCGGCCTTGCGGATCGAGCCATGCGCTGAACTGCCATTGGCTCGTTGCAAGGGTCTTGACGTTGCTGCTGAACTGGGCGTGTGCGAACGCAACGGCGTCCGGGCCTTCGATCAGAAGCGTTTCTGCGGAAAAAGGTTTTGTCATGCTGCGAGATGGATTGGGGCAGGCGGCGCCATGCGCAAGGGAGTGAGACGAGGTGCAGCGATTGCCGCAGGTTGCGGGGTCTGGTTGTGCGGCACTGCGGCAAGCATTAAGATTTGCAGGGTAAACAAATCATGTCCGACACTTCTACGCCAGCTGAGTCAAAGCCTGCCTCCGTTCCCACGGAGACACCTATCGTGACCAAAACACCGGTACCGGACGAAGCGCCGGTGACACGGCCAGCTCTTGATCCCACGCGCTACGGCGACTGGGAAAAGAACGGACGCTGCATCGACTTCTGATTGAACGTGATGGCGACTTTCGCCTATTGCGCACGCAGCAAGTGACAGAGTTGGCATGGATTAGCGATTCCACTACAGGATAGCCGCCATGGCAGATACGCGACGACCGCTTTCTCCCCATCTCCAGATCTACAAGTGGCAAGTGCAGATGGTCAGCTCCATCCTGCATCGAGCCACGGGCATCGCGCTGGCGGTGGGTACTGTGCTGGTGGTTGCCGGCCTCGTGCATCTCGCCGGCGGCGAGCAGAGTTTCAACCAGTTCAAAAGCATTGTGGGTAGTCCGGTAGGTGAAGTTCTTCTGATCGGCTGGACCTGGGCGCTTTTCTATCACCTTTGCAACGGCGTCCGTCATCTGGTGCAGGACACCGGCGCGGGTTATGCCATTCCGCAGTTCGTGCGTTCGAGCTGGCTGTCGGTGGTGTTGAGCC
>CBAAAD010000164.1:0-6764 GCA_964658785.1 uncultured Methylobacterium sp. | reverse complement strand
TACTGGGCATGGGATGATGTTCTGAGGAGAGCCAGGTCAAGAGCGGCGTGTTTGATTTTTCTGATTTGCCAAGTCGGATTTGCCAAATCAAATCAGACCACGCGAGCCCGGAGCAGATCATGAATATTGAGTGCGCCGACCACGTGCTGTTCATCATCGACGACGAGCAGGGCGTTGATCTTGAGCTTTTCCATCAGCTGCGCCGCCTCGGCGGCCAGTTTGCCGGCGCCAATGGTTTTCGGCTGGCGGGTCATCAGCTCGCCCACCTTGGCGCCGCGCAGGTCCACGCCGACGTCGTCCAGCGCGCGACGCAGGTCACCGTCGGTAAACACGCCGAGCAGCCGCTGGTCCGCATCCACCACCGCGGTCATGCCCAGATGCTTGCGGGTCATTTCGACCAGGGCGGTGGTGATGCTGGCATCGGGCGATACGCGCGGCACGTCCACCCCGCTGTGCATCACGTCGCTGATGTGCAGCAGCAGGCGCCGGCCCAGGCTGCCGGCCGGGTGCGAGCGGGCAAAATCGTCCGAGGTGAAGCCGCGCGACTCGAGCAGGGCAATGGCCAGCGCATCCCCCAGCACCAGCGCTACAGTGGTGCTGGTCGTCGGCGCGAGACCGAGCGGGCAGGCTTCGCTGGCGATACTGCCATCCAGAAAGACGTCAGCCTCGGTCGCCAGCGACGACGTGTGTTTCCCGGTGATCACGATCAGCGGAATGCCCTGGCGCTTGATCATCGGCAGAATGAACAGCAGCTCGTCGGTTTCGCCGGAATAGGACAGTGCCAGCACCACGTCCTCGGGCAGGATCATGCCCAGATCGCCGTGGCTGGCCTCACCCGGATGGACGAAAAAAGCTGGCGTGCCGGTGGAGGCCAGCGTCGCCGCGATCTTGCGCCCCACATGCCCCGACTTGCCCATGCCGCTCACCACGACGCGGCCCTTGCAGGCCAGGATGATGCGGCAGGCCTCGACAAACGCCGGCCCGATCCGCGGCTGCAGCGCTTCGATGGCCGACGCTTCGACGCCAATCACCGAGCGCGCGCTGCGAACGACAAGGTCCGGGTCAAGTGCGGCGGCAGGCGGTGCGATGCGAGCGTTCATGGAGTCTCATACGTAGGGATGTGGCGGTTCCAACCCGATGGGCCATCACGATGGAATGATGACACCGAACGCCATCGGGCCATGCCGGCTACGCCTGTCATTTCTGCGCCAGCGTATTTCCATTACCATGGCATATTCGCATTTTAACGTCATAAGCCGACGCATTGGATTCCAACGCCGGCCCACTGGCCTATCGGCTGACGCCACGTCGGCTGTCATTCTCGAGGAAATCCCCTTTCATGGACCCAGCCAGCATCCAGGCAATGATCGAAAACGGCCTGGCCGGCGCTCAGGTTGACGTGAGCGGCGCCGACGGCGTGCATTTCGAAGCGACCGTGATCGCCAGCCAGTTCGCCGGCAAGCTGCCGCTGGCGCGCCACCGGCTGGTTTACGCCACCCTGGGCGACCTGATGGGCGGGGCGATCCACGCGCTGGCGCTCAAAACGCTGACGCCCGAAGAAGCTGCGGCGCGCCAGTAACGTTTTGTATTGAATTGAAGAGTCCGGCACGGATGCCGGTTTGTTATTTGCGCTCATGGTTGAGCACACCAACTTAGGAACATGATGGCCAAAATTTTGATCAGCGGTGGCGTGCCGCTCAACGGCGAGGTCGGCATTTCCGGCGCCAAGAACGCCGTACTGCCGATACTTGCCGGCTGCCTGCTGGCGGACGAACCCGTCAGCATCGGCAACGTGCCGCACCTGCATGACGTCACCACGTTTATTGAACTGCTGGGCCAGATGGGCGTGCAGCTGGTGCTGGATGACCGCATGAAGATGCACGTCGACCCGCGCACCACCAGCACCTGCGTGGCGCCTTACGACCTGGTACGCACGATGCGCGCCTCGATCCTGGTGCTCGGCCCGCTGGTGGCGCGCTTTGGTCAGGCCGAAGTGTCGCTGCCCGGCGGCTGTGCCATCGGTTCGCGACCGGTCGATCAGCACATCCGCGGCCTGCAGGCGCTGGGCGCCGAGATCACGGTCGAAAATGGCTATATCAAAGCCCGCGCCAAGCGGCTCAAGGGCGCGCGCATCCTGATGGACATGGTCACCGTCACCGGTACCGAAAACATCATGATGGCGGCGACGCTGGCGCAGGGCACCACGATCATCGAAAACGCGGCGCAGGAGCCGGAGGTGGTCGATCTGGCCCACTGTCTCATTGCGATGGGCGCGCAGATCGAAGGTGCGGGTACTCCCACCATGATCATCCACGGCGTGGAACGTCTGCACGGCGCCGAATACGAAGTGCTGCCCGATCGCATCGAGACCGGCACGTTTCTGGTCGGCGCAGCGATGACCGGCGGCAAGGTGCGCGCCCGTCATGCGCGCGCGGACACGCTGGACGCCGTTCTGCAAAAACTCGAAGAAGCCGGCGCGCATATTTCCACCGGCCCGGACTGGATCGAGCTGGACATGCAGGGCCGTCGGCCGAAGGCGGTCGACATCAGCACCGCGCCGTACCCGGCTTTCCCGACCGACATGCAGGCCCAGTTCACCGCGCTCAACTGCGTGGCCGAAGGCACCGGCGTGGTCACGGAAACCGTGTTCGAGAACCGCTTCATGCACGCGCACGAACTGCAGCGGTTGGGCGCGGACATCCATCTCGAAGGCAACACCGCCGTGGTCAAGGGCGTCAAGGAAATGAGCGGCGCGCCGATCATGGCCACCGACCTGCGCGCATCGGCCTGCCTGGTGCTGGCCGGGCTCGTGGCGACGGGCGACACCGTCGTCGATCGCGTGTATCACATCGATCGCGGCTACGAGAACATCGAAGAAAAGCTTGGCGTGCTGGGTGCGAAGATTCGTCGACTGCCCAACTGATCCAGCCTGGCCGCAACCAAAATAAAAAAGGCCGCTGATGCGGCCTTTTTTATGGGATCAACAACGGGCGCTTTACGGACGGCTAAAGCTGACCAGCTGCAGCGTGAGATCGCCGCCGTCGGCCTGCGTGATCTTTACCGGCACCGGATACTTCTGCGGCACGTACCAGGCGTCGAAGCGCTTGCTGCCGTCATCGCTGCGCGCGACCTTTTCGGCCTTGAACTTGCCCGCCGGCACCTGCACCGCTTCGGTGCCGGTGACCTTGTACTGCTGCTGCTCGACGCCCTGACGCACGCCGACTGGCACCGTCACCGTCTGTTTGCCACTGGCCAGCGCCAGACCGATCGCCAGCGGCAGACTGTTGCGATCGGCCATGCCCGGCACGCCGGCGTAGCTGCCCGGGCCCTTGCCCTCGTCCACGGTAACCTTGCCCGATGCCTTGTCTACGCTCATGTGGCGCTGCTTGCTCTTGAAGGAGCTCTGCAGCTTGTAGTCGTAGCTGAGCGTGGCCGGCGCGTCGTTCTGCCAGCGAAAGCGCGTGGTTTCTTCCGAGCTGGCGCTGATCATGGCGGCCATGCCGCCGGTGCCCTTGCTTGCGTTGCTGTACAGGTATTCGCCGTTGCCCGCGGCGCTGAGCTTGACCGTGGCGTCGCCGATCGGTTGGCCGTCGCTGAGCACCTGATAATGCGCAGTAAAGGGCTGTGGGGCGGCGGCAAGTGCGGCGCTGGTGGAGAAAGCCAGCGCGAGACCGGCGGCGAGGGCGGGGAGGCGGTAGGAAATTTTCATGCCGCAAGTTTTGCGCAGGCATCCTGAACGTGCCGTGCAGAGCGCGGATAAGACGATCAGGCGCTGACCAGGCCGTCGTCGATCCACTGCAGCGGCCGGGCGAGGGCTTGCCCTTCCCATTGCACCGTGTCGTTCACGAGCACGAGCCTGCCGGCGGCGATATCGGCCACCACCGCGACCAGCAGCCGATGCTCCAGCGGCAGCAGGCGCTGTGCCAGCCGCTGCTCGTCGTCATCGGGTTCGATGGCCATGCGCACCTGGGCTATCACCGGGCCACCGTCCAGTTCGGCGGTCACGTAATGCACGCTGGCGCCGTGTTCGCGGTCGCCGGCTTCGAGCGCGCGTTGGTGCGTATGCAGGCCGCGGTATTTGGGCAGCAGCGAGGGATGAATATTGATCATCCGGCCGATCCACGGCGTCAGCGCGTCGCCGTCGATGATCCGCATAAAGCCTGCCATCACCAGCAGCTCGGCGCCGCTTTCGGCGAGCCGGGCAAACAGCTCCAGATCGAAGGCGCGGCGATCGGAGTACTGGCGCGGATCGAGCACCAGCGTCGGAATGTCAGCCGATTCGGCGAGCGCCAGCGCGCCCGTTTTCGCCTTGTCGCTGGCGACCAGCACAAACTCGATCGGCAGGTCGCCGCACTCGCGCGCCAGCAGCAGCGCCGCAAAATTGCTGCCGCGGCCGGAGGCGAGCACGGCAACGCGCAAGGGATGTTTCTGCGTGGACATCAATCGGCCGCGCGCTCAGCCGATGCGCACGCGCTCGTCGCCGCGCGCCGGTTCCACTTCGCCGATGACCGAACTGGCCAGGCCGTGCTTCTGCAGCAGCGCGCTGGCGGCGGCCACCGCATCGCGCGGCAGGATCACGGTAAAGCCGATGCCGCAGTTGAACGTGCGCCACATTTCCTCGCGCGCCACGCTGCCTTCGCGCATCAGCCAGTCGAATACGGGCGGCAGCACGATGGTGCTGGCGTCCAGCGCAATGCCCAGGCCTTCGGGCACCACGCGGATGATGTTTTCTTTCAGCCCGCCGCCGGTGATGTGGGCCATGCCGTGAACCGTGCATTGCTTGAGCAGATCCAGAATCGGCTTCACATAGATGGTGGTCGGCGCCATCAGCGCGTCGGCCAGTCTGGCGCCGCCCACGTCCAGGTCGAGCGGGCTGCCGGCGCGGTCGAGAATCTTGCGAACCAGCGAATAGCCGTTCGAGTGCGGGCCGCTGGAGGCCACGCCGAGAATCACGTCGCCGGCGACGATGCCCTCACCGCTGAGCATCTGCGATTTTTCCACCGCGCCCACGGTGAAGCCGGCCAGGTCGTATTCGCCGGGCGGGTACATGTCGGGCATTTCGGCGGTTTCGCCGCCGATCAGCGCGCAGCCGGCCAGCTCGCAGCCCCTGGCGATGCCGCCGACCACGGCCACCGTGGTTTCCACATCGAGCTTGCCGGTGGCGAAGTAGTCGAGGAAAAACAGCGGCTCGGCGCCCTGCACCAGCACGTCGTTGACGCACATGCCGACCAGGTCGATGCCGATGGTGTCGTGTCGGCCGAGAATCTGCGCCAGCTTCAGCTTGGTGCCTACGCCGTCCGTGCCGGAGACCAGCACGGGTTCCTTGTACTTGCCGGACAGGTCGAACAGTCCGCCGAAGCCGCCCAGCCCGCCCATCACTTCCGGGCGGAAGGTGCGCTTGACCAGGGGCTTGATGCGTTCGACCACGGCATTGCCGGCGTCGATATCCACGCCGGCGGCGCGGTAGGTGAGGGCGTCAGACATGGCAGAAACCGGCGTGGATTAAGCCGCGCAGTTTAGCATTATGTGAGGGCAGCACCGGGCGCCGGCCGCCGACCGGGCAAGCTGCCGATGGACGCTGACGGCGCGATTGGGCAGACTTCCCTCGGGATTTCCCCGTTCGAAGATATTCAAGCCCATGCGCCTGTCACGCCTGCTCCTCGTCACCCTGCTGTTTGGTCTTGCCATGCTGTCGCCGCTGCGCTTGCAGGCGCAGGGCTCGCCGTATTCGGTCATCGTGCCGGTCAGCGACACCAGCGATGCCCAGCGCAATATTGCCTTCACCACCGCGCTGGGGCAGGTTCTTGCACGCGTGGCCGGTGGCCAGGATCTGCGCAGCAACCCCGGTTACGCCGACGCGACCAAAAACGCCGCGTCGCTTGTGCGCAAGTATCAGTATCAGCGCGCCGCCACGGGCATCAGCCTGCAGGTGGATTTCGAGCCGGGCACGATCCGCCGACTCATATCGACACTTGGCGTGGCCAGCGCGGGCGTCAAGCCGCCGGTGCTGCTGCTGGTCGAGGGCGCGGACGGCAAGCTGTTCGATCAATCGTCACTGAATAGCCTGGCCTCCTCGGCCAGCGCGCGCGGCACCAACGTGACCTATCCCGACGCGACCAGCCCGCCGGATGTCGACAAGGCAGCGGCCGCTGACCCGGCCACGCTGGCGGCGATCGATCAGCAGTACCACACCGGCCTGGTGCTGGTTGGCAAGTTGCGCAACGGCGGCGCCTCGTGGACGCTGATTTCCGGAGGCCAGCCGCAGACCTGGAGCAACAAGGGCACGACTGAAGACGCGGTGCTGAGCGATGCCGGCAGCGGCATGGTCGATCGCATCGGCAAGCAGCTCAACGTGATCGGGTCTGGCGTCAGCGAGGGCAAGTTCTGGGTAGGTGGCCTGAGATCGGCGATGGATTACGCCAGCCTGTTGTCCACATTGCGCGCCGACCCGTCGGTCAGCAGCGTCAGCACGGTTGGGGCGCAGAACGATGGCGTGCTGCTCGACGTCAAGGCGTCGGTGCCGCTGAGCGCGCTCGCCGCCAATCTGGCCGCTGGTGGCCGCCTGCTGCTGTCGAAGGACGCGCACGATGGCGCCGACGCGACGCTGAGCTGGCTGCACTGAGCGCGGTCCTTCGCGATCGGGGCAAAATGTAGCCGCACCGTTTTTGTACGACAGGCGTTTTTCTGAAATGCCTGATCCGTTCCTGTTTGCAACAATTTTATTTCCAACCCACCCATCGGCCCGGGCCGATGCGGTTCGAGGC
>CBAAAD010000163.1:0-6767 GCA_964658785.1 uncultured Methylobacterium sp. | reverse complement strand
AGTTCACCGCGCCGCCATGCTCCCTGCAAATGATCGGGCTTTGGCATGATTCACGAAATTGCTCCGCGCAGCGGTGTGGCTTTTGAAATGGCGCGCGGCCAGCGGCTGAAGGTGATCGATCCGCTGGGCGAACAGGTGGCCGATCTGCTGGCTTATCGTCAGGGTGACACGGGCGAAGTGCTTTCGTCGGGCCGCAGCATCGATTACGCGGGCAAGATTTATCTGAGCACGGGTGACAAGCTCTATTCCAATCGCAGCAACGTGTTGCTTGAGATCGTCGAAGACGACGTCGGTCGGCATGATTTTCTGTTGACGCCGTGTTCGGCGGAAATGTTTCGCATCATCTACGGCGACGAGCACCCGCATCGCGGCTGCTTCGGCAACTTGGCCGCTGCGCTGGCGCCGTATGGCATCGGCGCCGACCATATCCCTACCGCGTTTAACGTTTTCATGAATGTTCCGATTGACAGCCAGACCGGCGTCATTTCGGTGCAGCCGCCACTGAGCAAGCCGGGCGACAGCATCGTGTTCGAGGCGATGGAGGATCTTGTGATCGGGTTGACGGCCTGCTCGGCGGGCCAGTCGAACAACTTTTCCTACAAGCCCATCCACTACGAGATCATGGATGGAAAGTGACGCCCCATCGAATGCCGTGGTCGACTCTGGCACGGTAAAGCCGACCGGCAGTGCGCGCAGGGTGGGCCGCTTCGAGCAGCTGCCGAAATGGCTCAACCTGATTCCCATGGTGGCGCAATGGCTGTGGCTGGGCCTGCGCTACGGCAGCGTCACCCTGCCGTCGTCAGCGAATCCAGCCATCACCGCGGGTGGTCTGGTCGGCGAAGGCAAGCTCGAATATTTCCGCATCATGGGCCCTCTGGCCCTGGCCGCCAGCGCGGAACATATCGGCGTCCGTGTCGATGAAACAACGCAGGTTGGTGACCTCACCGATGCCATGAATACGCGCGGACTGCAGTTTCCCGTCATCGCCAAGCCCGATCTCGGCTGGTGCGGTTTTGGTGTGAACAAGATCGCCCATGTGGCCGACCTTGCTCGCTATCTGCAGGGCTATCCTCGCGGGCAGACGCTGGTGCTGCAGCGCTACCTGCCTGAAGAAGGCGAGGCTGGCCTTTTCTATGTGCGCCATCCCGACGCCGCGGCAGGCACGCTGATCGGCGTGCTGCGGCGGCACTATCCTCGCGTGACCGGCAACGGGCGCGACATGGTGGGAGTTTTAGTCGCAGCCGACACGCGTTTGAAGCGCATGGAAAGCAGCGCGTCGCATCATGCTGACTACGATCCTGACTACGTCCCGCACGCTGGCGAAACGGTGCGGCTTTCGACAATTGCTTCCACCCGCGTGGGCGGCATGTACGAAGATGCAACCGCGGCGGTGACCCCGGCCTTGACGGCCCGCGTGGATGCCATCGCACGCGACATGCAGCAATTCCACGTCGGGCGGTTCGACGTGCGCTACACCACGCTGGATGCGCTGCGCCGCGGCGAGTTCACCATCATGGAGGTCAACGGCGCCGGTTCCGAGGCGGTGCACGCGTGGGATCCGAAGTACTCCATGCGGCAGGTTTATCGCATCGTGTTCGCCAAGCAGCGTCTGCTGTTTCGCATTGCCGATGCCAACCGCCGCGCCGGGCATCGGCCGATCGGCATGCGCGCACTGGCACGACTGCACCTGCAGCAGCAGCGGCTGATGAGTCTATATCCGCCCTCGAACTGAGGATGTCGCCGTCCGTCGAACCTGCTGCACCGTCAGCATCAGCGCCGCTATGGCAAAGGGGATCAGGTTGTAGATCAGCCGGAACAGCAGCAGCGCGGCGAGCACGTCGGCGTGACGCGCCACCGGGAAGGCTGCCAGCACGGTCGCTTCGAATACGCCGATACCACCGGGCGCGTGGCTTAGCAGTCCGAGCAGCATCGCGCCCAGCACGATCGCCGCCAGCGTGGCAAAGTCCGGCCGTGCGTCTACCGGGAGCAGCGCGTAAAGCGCGTAGATCGCCGCGCTGCCTTCGACCAGTCCAATGCCTAGCGGCCTCAACAACGCGCGCCGACGCAGCACGGGTAATGCCATGCCGTGCCGCTGCAGTTTCCGCGCAAGGGCTGGAAAGCCCGCGATCATGGCCAGCAGAACGATGAAGCTGCTGATGCCGACGACGCGCCCTCCCGCGAACGCATCCGGCGCACAGGCGAGTGCGACGAACAGCACCATGACCGAGCCGCACGCAACATACAGGCCGATGAGCAGGGTTGTTCGCGCGATGTCGCCGTTTTCCATTCCGCGCTGCCGGTAAAGCCGATAGCGCAGGGCGCTAGCGGTCAATACGGGAAAGCCCAGCGTGTTGGAAAGGGCGTGGCTGGTGGCGCCAACGAACCAGGCGTAGCCACGTGTGATTTGCGCAGGGGCAACGACCTCGGTGGCAAAACGGTCGTAGCAGGCGAGTCCCATGAAACTGACCGAGGTAGCCAGTGCTGAAATCACCAAGTCGAATCGTGGCGTGCGACGAATAGCCGTATAAACGTCCGTGAATGTCATCGACTGTGCGACGTGCCAAAGTGACCATGCCGCCGCACCGAGGATGACCGCCGCGAACGAAAAAACAGCAAACCGCCTCGCCGTCATTCCCCGTCATCCGTTGCCGCGACGGGCATGCGAACGGTTGATCCGCCGCGGCGGGGTGCGTGCGGCATGCCATGCAGTCCATCGGCAACGCTGCTTCGGGCAGCGGCAGCGATGTGTTTGCGGTGACTGGCTTCAGCGATGATCAGCGCGGGATGAAAAACCAGCCGAACGCGCGCGCCACGCGTCCGCATGAAGGCCCACAGGTGCAGGGCCAGCACCATGTCGGCATGGTAGGCATAACGATTGCGATCTTCCATGGTATGCAGCGGGTGCCCATCGATGCCCTGCAGGTCGATGGTGAATGGCTGGATCGACAGCCCTTTTTTCAGGTGCCGGGTGAGCGCGGAAAACGCGCTCGACTTGAACGCCAGTACACGTTCACCGGCTGAACTGGTGCCCTCCGGAAACAGGATCAGGCTGTGGCCCGCATTCAGCGCCAGCTCCATTTGCTCGGCGACCCGCCGGGCATCGCGCGGGTTGCGGCTGACAAATAGCGTGTGCTGCAGCCTTGCCAGCAGGCCGAACAGTGGCCAGTGGCGCATCTCGGCTTTGGCGATGAAGCGGCCGGGTGCAATGCTGCCGATGACCGGTATGTCCAGATAAGACAGGTGGTTTCCCACATACGCGACCTGCGTGCCGGTCAGCGGTGTGCCGACACATTCGAGACGGATACCCAGCACCCGGCAGAGCATGCGATGCCAGCGTCTTGCCGCGCGACAGGCCAGATCGCCAAACGGCAACAGCAGCCACTGGCTGGGAATGATCGCCAGCATCAGCAGTAAAAGCGCCGTCAGCTTCAGGATGGCACGCAGCGTTTGCAGGCCGTTGCCCGTTTTACTGCGCGTCATCGTGGGGCTTTCCAGCTGCCTTGCATGCCGCGCCGCTGCCCGCGGGCCGCTGCAGCACGAAGTCGCCCTCACGTTCGTAGTGCCGCGCGTAGCGGGCGGCGAGGTCAGCCGTGGGAAGCACCACGCAGACATCGATGGTGTTGAAAGGCCGGTCGCGATAGGCGCCGAGTCCGACCTTGGCGCCGAGCCTGAGATAGCCGCGAATCAACGGCTCCATGCGCCGAAGCGCGCGCACCGGATCCAGCTCCTCCCTGGCAACGCCATCCATCGGCAGCGCTTCCGCCCCGATTGCGTGCGGCCGCAGCGAAGGATGTGCCAGATGATAGTGATGCAGGTACGCCAGCTGCTGTTCGATCAGCGAGGCATCGCTGCCGTGGAAACTGGCGCAGCCGAACATGATGTCGATTCCATGCCGCTGCACATAGCCGGCCAGCGCCGTCCACAGGAGTTGCAGTACGGAGCGCTGACGATAGTCGCGCAGCACACATGATCGCCCGAGTTCCAGCAATTTCGCCGGCGATTGCTGCAGCTTGCTGATGTCAAATTCACGGCTGGTATAAAACGCGTCGTCCGGGTTATGGCGGCGGTCGCCTCGCAGCAAGCGGTAGTTGCCTACGACACCGGCGTCGATGCCGGCGTCAGCCCGCGCCTGATCAACCACGATCAGGTGTTCGCAGATGTCGTCGAAGGATTCCGCATCGCACTGCCGGGCGACAGCGTCAACGTCCGCTAAAGCGCCTCTTTCCTCGTAGAAAACCTTGTAGCGCAGTCGCTGCGCCGCCAGCACCTCCGCCGCCGAAGCTGCCAGACGCACCGAGATTCTCGAGAGCGTTGGTTTCATTTCATCCATCGACGCGCTGGTAGTCCCGGGCGCCTCGGCGAGAAGGAGTTGATGCTGCGAATGGCGGCGGGTGGATGGCCGGAACAGATTCTTTTGGGTCGGATAGCTCATCGGCTGGCCTCGGGCGTGACCGCTCCGGTTGATTGACAAAGCCGGAGGCCATGCCGCTTCAGGCCTGGGACGGTTCGCCGCAAGACAGACGTCGACCTTGCGCGGCCGGGCGTGAATTTGCCGTTTCAAGTGCGCGTGCAAGCATGGCGCCGTGACCGTCTTGAATGATGCAAGCATCGAGTTCTACTTCTGAGTGCTCTGGATCGATTCGCCCGGTTCAGCCTTTGCGCGCAGCTCGTGATCGATACGCATCGGCTAACACCGCTCTGCTTCGGATGAATGGCCAGCACCCTTGAAGCGCGTAGAAGTGACACTCATCTTGAGCTAAAAGCAACATTTCATCCTCTAAGCTGCGCGCTCACATCCCAGTAGAGCCCTAGGCCTTGAATAGCCAGCCGCCGACCCAGGACAACGAGAAAGTTCAGCCGATTTCCAGCGCGCTGGTAGTGAGCGCGCTGGGGGTGGTGTTTGGCGACATTGCTACCAGTCCGCTGTATGCGCTGCAGGCGGCGTTCGACTCGCACGGTGTGCCGGCCAGTCGCGACAATGTGCTTGGCCTGCTTTCGCTGGTGTTCTGGGCGCTGATCATCGTGGTGTCGTGCAAGTACGTGGCGTTCATCATGCGAGCCAACAACAACGGTGAAGGCGGCATCATGTCGCTGATGGCGCTGACGCGCGAAGTCTGCCGCGACAGGATTCCGCGCCCGCTACTCGCGGTGGCGCTGGCGCTTGGCCTGATCGGCGCCGCGCTGTTTTTTGGCGACAGCGTGATTACCCCGGCGGTATCGGTGCTCTCGGCCGTTGAGGGTCTGCAGCTGGCGGCGCCTGCGCTGAAGTCGTGGGTGCTGCCGATCAGTGTGGTGATTCTTCTGGGGCTGTTTTTCGTGCAGCGCGTGGGCTCGGCGCACGTCGGCAAGATCTTCGGGCCGGTGATGGCGCTGTGGCTGCTGGTGGTCGCGGCGCTGGGCGTCTACCGGTTGATCGATCGGCCGGAAGTACTGATCGCGGTCGATCCGATGTACGCCGTGCACTATTTCGCCAAGAATGGTTTTCGCGGCTTTGAAACGCTGGGCGCGGTGATTCTGGTGCTCACCGGCGCCGAAGCGCTTTACGCGGACATGGGCCATTTCGGCGCTGGCTCCATCCGCGTGGCGTGGTTTGCGCTGGCGCTGCCGTGCCTGCTGCTCAGTTATTTCGGGCAGGCTGCCTTCCTGTTGGGTGATCCGGCGGCGGCAGTGATGCCGTTCTATCGGATGGTGCCGCACGCGCTGCTGTATCCGATGATCGTGCTGGCGGCGCTGGCCACGGTGATCGCTTCGCAGGCGGTTATCGCGGGCGCGTTTTCGATGGCGCGTCAGGCGATGCTGCTGGGTTATCTGCCGCGCATGCGCGTGCAGCATACGTCGCATCACGTGGAGGGGCAGGTGTATCTGCCGGGCATCAACATGATGCTGCTGGTACTCGTGATGACGGCGGTGCTGATCTTCCGCTCATCCGATGCGCTGGCATCAGCCTACGGCATTGCCGTGAGTGGAACGATGCTGGCTACCACCATTCTGGCGCTGCTCTACGCGCGCTTTGCCTGGCATTGGCGCTATGTGGCGCTGATTCCACTAGGCATCGTGCTGATTACGATTGATGTCGCGTTCTTCGGCGCGAATATTCTGAAAATCAGTTCCGGCGGCTGGTTTCCGCTGCTGCTGGGTGCGGTGATGTATGTGCTCATGTCGACCTGGCATCGCGGCCGGCGGATTCTGATCAACCACCTGAGCCGCGACGGCCTGGAGCTGAAGAGTTTTGTCCGCAGCATCGCGGCGCATCCGCCACATCGCGTGGATGGCAGCGCGGTGTTTCTCACCGCGCGCAGCGCGGGTGTGCCGGTGGCGTTACTGCACAACCTGAAGCATAACCGGGTACTCCATCGCACCAACATCGTGCTGACGCTGGAGTTCGTCAATACGCCATTCGTGTTCGCCAGGAATCGCCTCCACCATGTCGAGCTTGGCGACGGATTTCATCAGGTCAACCTGCGCTTTGGCTTCGCCGAAGACACCGATGTGCCGCAAGCGCTGAGCGCCATGGAGATTGAGGGTGAAAAGCTTGATCCAGGCATGCTCACCTATTTTGCGAGCCGCGAAAACATCGTGCCGTCCCGGATGCACGGCATGCCGCTGTGGCGCGCGCATCTGTTTGCGCTGATGGCGCGCAACGCGCTGGCAGCGACGACCCATTTCAATCTGCCCGACAACCGCATGGTGGAGATCGGCACGCGCGTGGACGTGTGAGGCATCCGGTTTTCGAGGGCGCAGGTGTTGACGTAGGTTGGCGCTGAGCG
>CBAAAD010000162.1:2400-6805 GCA_964658785.1 uncultured Methylobacterium sp. | reverse complement strand
CATTGCATCAATGCTGTGCGAGCATTCGCTGGAGCAGTCCCGCTGCGCCGGCTTCACGGCGATGCAGTTCAACTTCGTGGTTTCCAGCAATACCACCGCCGTGCGCCTTTGGCAGCGCCACGGTTTCCAGATTGTCGGCCAGGTCCCCGGCGCTTTTCGCCATGCCGTGCACGGACCCACCGACATTTACGTCATGCACCGAGAACTATGACTGCCAGCCTGAAGAGCCATACCCAGCAGAACAATTTTGCGCTCGACCCCGAAGACAATGCGCGGCTGGCCAACCTGTGCGGGCCATTCGACGAGCACCTGCGGCAGATCGAACTGCGCCTGGGCGTGGAGATCAACCACCGCGGCAGCGTGTTCGAGGTGATCGGCGAAGGTCCGGCCATCAGGGCCACCGAGAAGGTGCTGCGCGCGCTGTATGTGGTGACCGAAGAAGAATCGTTGAACGGAGCCAAGGTGC
Organism: uncultured Methylobacterium sp.; assembly: GCA_964658785.1. Lineage (GTDB taxonomy): Bacteria > Pseudomonadota > Gammaproteobacteria > Xanthomonadales > Rhodanobacteraceae > Rhodanobacter. The sequence continues at coordinate 6,339 of CBAAAD010000162.1, read as the reverse complement.
ATCTGCATCTGGCCGAATCCGGCATCGACGCGATCACTGAAGCATCGACGGAAGGCACGCAGGAAGTGGCCATCCGCGTGAAGCGCGGCGTCATCAAGGGACGCGGCGCCAACCAGGCGCGCTACCTGCACGCCATCGCCACCCACGACATCAACTTCGGCATCGGCCCGGCCGGCACCGGTAAAACGTATCTGGCCGTGGCCAGCGCGGTCGAGGCGCTGGAAGCCAATCGCGTGCAGCGCCTGCTGCTGGTGCGACCGGCGGTGGAAGCCGGCGAAAAGCTCGGCTTCCTGCCCGGCGACCTCTCGCAAAAAGTCGATCCGTATCTGCGCCCACTCTATGACGCGCTGTACGAAATGCTCGGCTTTGAAAAGGTCGCCAAGCTGATCGAGCGCAACGTGATCGAGATCGCCCCGCTGGCGTATATGCGCGGCCGCACGCTCAACGACTCCTACGTGATTCTCGACGAAGCGCAGAACACCACCGTCGAGCAGATGAAGATGTTCCTGACCCGCATCGGTTTCGGAACCGTCGCCGTGATCACCGGCGACGTCACCCAGGTCGACTTGCCGCGTCACGTGCGCTCCGGCCTGCGTCAGGCCACCGAAGTGCTGCACGACGTCAGCGGCATCAGCTTCACCTTTTTCACCTCGCGCGACGTGGTGCGCCATCCGCTGGTGGCGAAGATCGTGCGCGCGTATGAAGCGTTTGACGACAAGGCGGAGAAAGCCGACCCGAAGAACGGCTCGGCCAACCCGCCCGCTGCCTCCTGATCGAAGTTCGGTCTATCGCCATGTCCAAGCAATCGCCGCTCGCTTCCCGCACACCGCAGCGCTCCGCCGCGGCGCTGTCCGAGCCCCGCGTGTCGTTGAGCTATGGCCTGGCGCGTGCCGGGCTGCCCTCATCAACCAGCTTTCGCCGCTGGGTTGCGGCAGCCCTGCGCGGCGCAAAACATCGCAAGCCGGCCGAGCTGGCCATCCGCATCGTCGACACGGAAGAAGCCCGCGCACTCAATAACGACTATCGCGGCAAGGACTACGCGACCAACGTGCTGTCTTTTCCCGCGGAGCTTCCGCCGGAACTCAAGCTGCCGCTGCTGGGCGATCTGGCCATCTGTGCACCCGTCGTGCTGCGCGAAGCCGGGGAACAAGGCAAGCCGCCGAAAGATCACTGGGCGCACCTGACCGTCCACGGCGTGCTGCATTTGCTCGGCTACGATCACATCGTTGAGGGCGAGGCCGAGGCAATGGAAGCGCTGGAGACCCGCATCCTGTCCGGCCTGGGCATTGCCGATCCCTATCGGCTGTAGCGTCTGCCCGGCGAGCCAGTCGAAGGCGGCCGCACGATCGCGTCACCGGCCTGTTCCACCCATCGCGCTGAATCGTCACGAATTTTCCGCTAAACTCGATTTACCGTCCCGCTTGCGGGCAGCACCCACGCGATAAATGAACGACGACCCTGGCAGTACCAGCGGCCCGGCGCACCGTAGTTGGTGGGACCGACTGGGCCACATGTTTTCCGGCGAGCCACGCAACCGCGTCGAATTGATCGAGGAATTGCGCGCCGCCCAGACCAACGGGTTGCTGTCCGCCGACACCCTCACGATGGTCGAAGGTGCCATCAAGGTCACCGAGCTGAGCGTCGACGATGTGATGGTGCCGCGCGCACAGATCGTCATGCTCGCCGCGGAGTCGTCGCTGACCGAGATGCTCGCCGTCGTGGTGGAATCGGGCCACTCGCGCTTCCCCGTGCACGGTGAAGACAAGGACGACATCCTCGGCATCCTGCTCGCCAAGGATCTGCTGAAATCCTTCGGCGACACCAGCCAGTTCGACATCATGGCCATCCTTCGCCCGGCCGTGCTCATTCCCGAGTCGATGCGGCTCAACGTGCTGCTGGCCGAGTTCCGCCTCACGCGTAACCACATGGCCGTGGTGATGGACGAATACGGCGGCGTGGCCGGACTCATCACCATCGAAGACGTGCTCGAGCAAATCGTCGGCGAAATCGACGACGAGCACGACGACGACGAACCCGAGCTGATGCACGAACAGCCCGGCGGCGACTGGATCGTCAGCGCACTGACGCCGATCGCCGATTTCAACGAAAACACCGGCGCCGATTTCTCCGACGAGGAATACGACACCGTCGGCGGCATGGTGACCTCGGAGTTCGGCCATCTGCCGGAAGTGGGCGAGGAAGTAGCGATCGGCGGCTACCTGTTCCACGTCACCGAGGCGGACGACCGGCGCGTGCAGGCGTTTCGCGTGCTGCGCCAGGGCAAGGACTGAACAATCCCCAGAAACGGGGAGCGGAAGAGCGGCACAAACCCCACCCGTTCGCCCTGAGCGTAGCAAAGCGGAGTCGAAGGGCAACAGCCATCGGTCCAGCCGGACAAACAAGCCGCTTCCTTAAAGCGACCCTCTGGACAGCATCAAAAAGCTACAACCAGCTTCCTGTTCTTCAACGACACAACCCCGATCACTCCGCTCCGGCTGCCACCCATGCATTCCATCCATCGCCTGCTGCTCGCCGTGCTAATGCTGCTCGCCGGCATGTCCACCGCCAACGCCAGCATGGCCAATGCGCCAGGCGCTAATCTTGAAGTCGCGCTGATCACCTACGGCCCCGGTGAAACCTACTGGGAACGCTTCGGCCACGACGCCATCGAGGTACGCGATACCGTTTCCGGCGAGTCGGTCGACTTCAACTACGGCGTCTTCGATTTCAACGAGTCGAATTTCTTTATCAACTTCGCCCGCGGCCGCATGCACTATCTGATGGACGCGGAATACAGCGCGCCCGAACAGGCCAGCTACACGCAGGACGGCCGCTCGGTAACGCGCCAGCGCCTGGCACTGTCTGCACAGCAGGCCGCCGCATTGCGCGATTTTCTGCTGTGGAACCTGCGTCCGGAAAATGCCGGCTACGCCTATGACTACTACGCCGACAACTGCACCACCCGCGTGCGCGACGCGCTGGACAAAATTCTCGGCGGCGCCCTGAAAAAACAGCTGGCAGCGCAACCCGGCGGCATGACATATCGGCAGCAAACCGCACGATTGATGAGCGCACAGCCGTGGCTGATGCTGGTGCTCGATCTGGGCCTTGGGCCATACGCCGATCAGCCGCTCAACGCCTGGCAGGAAAGCTTTCTGCCGATGGTGCTGCAGCAACAGTTGAATCGCGTGCAAATCGACAACGGTTCGGGCGGCGTCAAGCCGCTGGTGCAAAGCGAACAGCTGGTCTCGCCGAATCGACTGGACGTGCCGCCGGTGAGCCCGCCCGATCTTCGACTTCCGCTAGCGATTGCCGGACTCTTCTTCGCAGCATTGATCATTGCAACGCGGCGGATCTCAGCCATCAGCTACGCCTTGCTCAGCTCGCTATACCTGACTGCCGCAGGTCTCGTCGGCCTGGTGCTACTCATCCTGTGGACGCTCACCACCCATCACTCCGCATGGGCCAATGCCAACCTGCTTTTCTTCAATCCCTTCGCTCTGCTGATGCTGCCCGCCATCTGGCGCGCCCGCCGCGGCATCACACCTTCGCGCTTCATCGAAGTGCTTTTGCTGCTGCAACTGCTTGCAGTGCTCATCGCCTTTTCCCTCCACCTGCTTCCCGGCGTCGTGCAGCAGAACCAACCCTGGCTGCTATTTGCCATGCCGTGCTGGCTGGCGATCGCCTCGAGTTTGCGGCACAGAACAATGTCTCGCTCAGGTTAAACCCGCTGCAATTGCCCTGACTTGATGCGCCGGGCATCATGCGCAGCATGAATCTGATGAGTCCTGCCCCGCCTGCGCCGCCATCAAACGAAAAAAAGATGGTGGTGAACTGCATCGCCTATCGAAAAGATGGCAGCCGCATCGGCGATATCACGCTGGATGAAATCAGCGACGTGCTGGCCAAGCCCGACACGTTCGTCTGGGTCGGACTGCA
>CBAAAD010000162.1:0-2300 GCA_964658785.1 uncultured Methylobacterium sp. | reverse complement strand
ATGGCGCACGGCCCAAGCTATGCGCTTTACAGCATTCTCGATTTCATCGTCGACAACCTGCTGCCCATCGTGCGCGCGTCGCGCGAGGAATTACAGCAGCTGGAAAAAGACATCTTCGCCGAAACCTTCAAACGAAGCACCGTGCGCCGCCTGTACAACATGCAGCGCGACCTGATGACGCTGCGCCTTGCTGTTGCTCCGATGCAGGACATCATCAGCCAGCTGACGCGCCTGCACCCAAACCTGATACCGAAAGAACTGCGCGCCTATTTCCGCGACGTCTACGACCACGTGTTCCGCGTCAACGAGGCGATCAGCGCCATGCGCGAAATGCTCGCCGCCGCCATCAACGTCAACCTCTCCCTCGTCACCTTCGGCCAGAACGAAGTGATGAAAAAACTCGCCGGCTGGGCCGCCATGCTCGCCGCCCCCACGTTGCTCACCAGCTGGTACGGCATGAATTTCACCCACATGCCCGAACTTACTCAGCCATGGGCCTATCCCGCCGTGATCGCCGTCGTCGTGATTGTCGTTGGCGGACTTTTTATTGGCCTCAAGCGGGCCAAATGGCTGTAGGAGCGCACCCTGTGCGCGATCAGCACTGCCCTTAAACAACAAATGCCATCGCGCACAAGGTGCGCTCCTACAAACCGACGGGCCTTGCGCTGCTGTTGCGCTGTTGCCACCGCGGCAAAATCGTCGAATGACATCTCCTCCAGGACATAAGGCATTGCGCAAAGGGCGCGCGAGCCTGCCCGGTCAGATCTACCTGTTGACCACCGTCACCGCTGGCCGCGTACCGCACTTCCTCGATACCGAACTCGCCCGCGCTGCCTGTCGCTCGATGACGGAACCGAAGACGTGGGGCGATGGCCAGCCCATCTGCTGGGTGCTGATGCCGGATCACTGGCATGGACTGATCGCTCTGGGCGAACGGGATGATCTGTCGCTGGTGATGAACCGACTCAAGTCGCTCATCCGCAAAGCCATGGTACGCGCAGGACACCATGGAAAGGTCTGGGCCAGGGGCTTCCACGATCACGCATTGCGGCACGACGAGGACATACACACCGCTGCGCTGTACATCATCGCCAACCCGCTGCGGGCCGGGCTGGTGCAGCAGGTGAATGACTACCCGTACTGGAACTGCAAGTGGCTGCTGTAATACTGCGCGCGCCTTGACTGCACATGGCTGCCGCACGCGCTTGCTCTTCGTAGGAGCGCACCCTGTGCGCGATTGCCGTGGCGCGAAAACAGCAGAGCCTTCGCGCACAGGGTGCGCTCCTACGTGAGTGCCGCTCGCGCACTAGCCCGTGCCAAAAATGCTGGCCCGCAGTCCGGCTTCTCGCATCTTCGAACCGTTCAGCGGGCTGCCGTAGCAGCGCCCGCTCCTGGACTGCACCCGGCTGCCGCAGGCACTCGCTCGTCGTAGGAGTGCACCCTGTGCGCGATTTCAGTGGCGCGAAAACAGCAAAAACCTTCGCGCACAGGGTGCGCTCCTACGTGAGTGCCGCTCGTACACTAGCCTGTGCCAAAAATGTTGGCCCGCAGTCCTGCTTCTCGCCTCTTCGAACCGATCAGGGAGCTGCAGGCGCCGGCGCGTCCTTGGCCGTCCACTGCTTCAGCCACGCATTGACCGTGTCATGCCATTGCACGCTGTTGTGCGGCTTGAGTATCCAGTGGTTTTCGTCCGGGAAGGTCAGGAATTCGCTGGGGATACCGCGGCGCTGCAGCGCGGTGAACGCACCCAGACCCTGCGTAATTGGAATGCGGTAATCGTCGCCGCTGTGGATCACCAGCATCGGCACGCGCCAGTCCTTGACGTGGTTGATTGGATTGAATTTCTCGTAGTTTTCGGGATTTGCCCACGGCGTACCGCCGTTCTCCTTCTCCTCGAACCACAGCTCGTCGGTGTCGTAGTACATCGCGCGGGTATCGAACACACCATCGTGGTCGACCAGGCACTTCCACGGCTGGTTCCACACGCCGGCAATCCAGTACGTCATGTAGCCGCCATAGCTGGCGCCCAGCGCGCAGGCGCGGTTGCCGTCAAGAAAGCTGTATTTGCTCAGCGCCGCCTTCCAGCCGAGCTTCAGATCATCCAGCGGCTTGCCGCCCCAGTCGCCCGAGATCGCATCGGTAAAGGCCTGCCCGTAGCCGGTCGAACCATGAAAATTGATGGTCACCACCGCAAAACCCTGGCCCGCATAGGTCTGCGGATTCCAGCGGTAGCTCCACTCGTTGTTCATCGCCCCCTGTGGGCCACCATGAATAATGAAAGCCACGGGATAGGTCTTGCC
>CBAAAD010000161.1:0-6808 GCA_964658785.1 uncultured Methylobacterium sp. | reverse complement strand
TGCCGCTGCTGGCGCAGCATCCCGAATGGGTCGCCGCGCAACTCAGCCAGCGGTTGCAGCGCCCGGTCAGCTTCGCCTCGATGGAAGGCCGCTGGACACCCTCCGGGCCGCTGTTCGTGATGCACGGCGTCACCGTCGGTGCGCAAAACGGACAGGCCGGCACGCCGCTGCAGGTTCCAGAGTCCGAACTGAAGCTCGATTTCGGCGGCTGGCTCGCGCCGTCGCGGCATCTGGTCAACCTTCACGTGCGCGGATTGGAGCTGGACTTGGTGCGCGACGCCGACGGCGGCTGGCACGTCAACGGCATTGGCGTGGCGGGTGGCAAAAGCAAGCAGCCGCTGTCGCTGGGCCCGCTGTCGATGGACCTCTGGCTGGAAAATCTGCGCGTCGTCATCACCGATGCGCAGGCCGGCAAAAGCTACACCCTGCTGGCGCCGCAGCTTCGCCTGAGCCGGCAGGGCGATCACATACGTTTCGGCGGGCTGCTGCAGCGCGATGGTGCCTCGGCGCTGCTGCATACGGCGGGGCGTTTTCGCGAAGACGGCAGCTCGGGACATCTTTGGCTCGGCGCGGACGATGTCGATCTCAAGCCGTTGCTGTCCGGTATCGATATGGACGGCTATACGGCTGAACAGGGCCACGGCAAGCTGGCCTCCTGGCTCGACTGGTATCGCGGCAAGGTGGTCGGTAGCACGATCCGCTTCGATCTGGATCAGCTGTCGCTGGCGCACGCCGGCGGAGCGCGCGCCAGCGTGTCGGCACTGCACGGCACGGCCGGCCTGCACCGCACCGTCGACGGTTACGACCTGCGCTGGGCTGGCGATGACGGCAGCCTGCTGGCTCTCAGGTTGCATCAGCCCACGGGTCAGCCGACTCACGTCGGCGTCGCCGCGCGCGAACTGCAGGTGGCGCCGCTGCTGCCCTGGCTCGCGCTGAAGCCTGATCTCGGCCTGCCGCTGGCGCAGTGGCTCGGCGGCGGACACCCGCGCGGCGATCTCAATCGGGTGGCCTTGCAGTGGAATCAGACTGATGGCGTGCAGGCCATCGATGTGGCATTCACCGGGCTCGCGATTGATCCGGTGGGCAGGTTGCCCGGCGTGAACAGCCTGCATGGCGAGCTGCGCGGCGATACGGAAGCGTTCTCGCTGGAGTTGCCGGCGCAATCCGCCACGCTGCAGTTAGCGCAGATTTTTCGTCAGCCGTTTGCGTTGACGAACCTGAGCGGCACGCTGGCATTCTGGCCGGACAACGGCGATTGGCATATCGGCGTCGATGCATTGGACTTTGCCGGCGTCGGTTACGCCGGCAACGCGCGTGGTGAAATCACGTTGCCGGCGCAGGGCGGCGCGCCCTTTGTGGATATGTATGCCGGCCTCGACCATATCGACCTGCAGACGGCCAAGGCCTACCTGCCGGTCAACGCGCTGCCGCCGGCCACGGTCAGCTGGCTCGACAATGCGCTGGTCGAGGGCAGTATCGATCAGGCCCAGGTGCTGGTGCGCGGCAGCCTGACCGACTGGCCGTTTCGCCATAACGAAGGCCGCTTCGAGGCGCGTGCGCCGATCAAGGGTCTGGTCTTCGACTACGGCAAGGGCTGGCCGCGCGGTGAAGGGCTCGATCTGGTCGCCAGTTTCGTCAATAACGGCCTGTCCGCGGAATCCTCGGCAGGCCAGGTGCTGGGCATAAAAATCAACCATGCGGCAGCGCAGATTCCCGACTTTGCCGACCCCGTGCTCGATCTTTCCGTGCAGGGGGAAGGCAGCGGCGCCAGCCTGATGGAGTTCGTGCGCAAGAGCCCGATCGGCAGTGCGCAGGCCGATACGCTGGCCAAGCTTAACTTGGGCGGCAGCGGCGCGGTCGACTTTCACCTGGCGCTGCCCCTTGCTCGGCCAAACGAGGGGAAGGTGAGCGGCACCGCACAGTTGAAGGATGCCGACCTTGCCGCGCCGGAGTGGAACCTGAAGCTCGACAAGATCAACGGGCCTCTGCGCTTCGACGGGCACGGTCTGCAGGGCGGTCCGCTGGACGTTGGTTTTCGCGGGCAGCCGTCCAAACTGCAGCTGGCGATCGCTGGCGGCAATGCCGATCCCAACACGACGTTCTCGGCGCAGCTCACCGGCAACTATCAGGTGGCGGATCTGGTGCAGGATTACCCCACGCTCAAATGGCTGGTGCCGCTGGCCGATGGCCGCAGTGATTTCACCATCGGCTTCACGATTGCGCATGCGGCCGGAAGCGACGCGCTGACCCAAAACCTCAGCGTCGATTCGCCGCTTAACGGGATCGCGCTGAATCTGCCGGTGCCGTTGAAAAAGTCCGCGCCGGAGAGCCTGCCGCTGCACCTGGCGCTGCGCCTGCCGGTGAGCGGCAGTGATATGCAGCTGGCACTCGGGCAGGTGGTGCGCGGCCATTTTCGCCTCGACGACGGGCCGCAGAAGCCGTTGGCGGCGACGTTGGCACTGGGTAGCGACATGCCGAGCGATCTGCCGGCGCAGGGGCTGCGCATTCGCGGACATGCCGATCAGCTCGACGTTACCGGTTGGGTGCAGCATGTCGCCGCTGGCGGCAGTGGCGACGGCCCGTCGCTGGAGAGCATCGACATCAGCGCGGCGCAGGCGGCGCTGTTCGGTTACCCGTTCGGCGCCATGCAGATCAAGGCCAAACCACAGGCCGATGCGATCAGCCTGGATGTGGCGGCGGCCACGATAAGCGGCAATTTCAACGTGCCCACGCGCGAGATGGACAAGCGCGGTATCACCGCGCGTCTGCAAAAGCTTTACTGGCCGAAAGACCCTGCTGTTGCCTCGAGTGCGAATGGACGTCCAAACGCGGCGGCAGCCGGCGCCGTCGCCGACCCTGCCGGGGCGTCTTCAACCGCAGCAACGGACGCTTCGTCGACAAACGCACCGCCTGCGAATCCGGCCAACACCGGCATCAACCCGGCGGCGCTGCCGCCGTTCCACCTGTGGCTGGGCGATCTGCGTCTGGGCGATGCCAAGTTGGGCGAGGCGCGACTGGAAACCTGGCCGACGGCCAGCGGCCTGCACATCGAGCAGCTGCGCGCGCTGTCCAGCCGCGTGCAGATCAACGCCAGCGGCGACTGGAACGGCAGCGCCACTGGCAGCTATACGCAGATGAAAATCGGCTTCGCTGCCGAAGACCTCGGCGGCATGCTTGGCGCGTTCGGTTTCCAGGGCCTGGTCAACGGCGGCAAGACCACGGATGAACTCGACGCACGCTGGCCCGGTGCGCCCAGCGCGCTCTCGCTGGCGAGCATGGATGGCACGCTGAGCGTGCACGTCAGCGATGGCCGCATTCCCGAAGTGTCGTCTCCCGGTGCGGGACGGCTGCTGGGCCTGGCGTCGCTCGCCGAGCTGCCGCGGCGCATGACGCTGGATTTCGGCGATGTGTTCGGCAAGGGGCTGGCCTTCGACTCGATGGCCGGCGACTTCAGTCTGGCGAACGGCGTGGCGACCACGAGCAACTTCAAGATTCATAGTCCAGCCGCGGAAATCAGCATCACCGGTCGCACCGATCTGCGTGCGAAAAAGTTCGATCAGCAGCTGGTGGTGGTGCCGCACGCAGGCAACAGCCTTCCGATCGTCGGCGCCGTGGTGGGTGGCCCGATCGGTGCGGCCGCTGGTTTCGCGGTGCAGGGACTGCTCGGGCGGGGCCTGAACCGGGCCGTGGGAGCGCGTTACAAAATCACCGGCAAGTGGGACAAGCCGGTCATGACGCTGATGGAAAAACATACGGCACCGGTTCTACCGCCAGCTGCCGCTGTGCCCATGCCGGTCAACGCATCGAAGAACGTCGAGCCGGCTTCGGCGCAGTCAGCCGGCCACTGATGGCACGCTGTTCAATCAGGCTGACGGTTCGGCCGGCTTGGTGCTGCCGCGAAACGGAAACAGCTGCTGGTTGATGAAGCCATCGGGCATGTAGTCGCCGACCACACCGTAGCGCACGGGAAACTTGTCGTCGGTTTTCACGGCGGTGCCGAACAGGTAATCGATGAAGGCGTAGTGCGCGGCGTAATTCCTGTCGATCGCCACATCGTCCGAGGCATGGTGCCAATGATGGAAATTGGGCGTCACGATGACGTACTTCAGCGGCCCCCATGGAAGGTGCACGTTAGCGTGGTTGAAGACGGCCTGGAATCCCACGATCAGGATGTAGCCGTTCATCACCGACTCGCTGAAGCCCAGGATATACAGCGGCGCCAGCACGCACACACGGGTGGCGATCAGCTCCAGCATGCTCTGCCGCGAGCCGGCCAGCCAGTCCATCGTTTTCACGCTGTGGTGCACGGAATGGAAGCGCCACAGAAACGGGACCTCGTGATAGGCGCGGTGCGTCCAGTACTGCGCCATGTCGGCCACCAGCACGCACAGCAGCAGTTGCGGCACGAACCCGATGTGCTGCACAAACTGCTGAAAGTTGCTGCGCACCAGCCAGCCAAACAAATGGTGCAGTAGAAAATTCACCGTCAACAGCGCCAGCCCGACGATGAAATGATTCACCGCGAAATGCTTCATGTCGGTCTGCCACTCGGGCCGAAAGATCGGCTGGCCCCTGTACAGCGGGAACAGCTTTTCGATCACCACAAAGATCAGCGTGGAGCCGAGCAGATCGAGGATGAACCAGTCCAGCCCGATATACGGCGTGTGGTCGGGAAAGTTGCCGACCGGCACGCGTGAACCGCCAAGTGCCACGGCGGCGATCACCATGACGAACGCCGCAATATTGATATTTCGCTGGCGGTTGAGGATCAGATTGCCCAGCGACAGCGCGCCGGCAACCAGCAGCGCACCGAACAGCGCCTGGCGCAGCACGTCCACCGAATATTTCACCCGCAGCTCGGGCGTGGTCAGATACTGCGGAAAGTGAAAAGCCACCACGCCCAGCAGGCACAGGATGGCCAGCGACATCGCGATCGCCGTGGTCACCATCGCCTTGCCCGGTTCCAGCTCGCCGCTGCCGCGAAACATCTCGCGGGTGTCATCGACGACCACGCCGAGACGTTCGGCCGGTGCGATCACGGCGGCATCGATGGCCCGGGGCCACCCAGTCAGTTTGTGGGCGAACTTGCGTCGTGAGGGATGCATCATCAGCGTTCCTTCGTCAAAGAGTGCATGCGGGGCGGTCCATCCGGGCCTTCGAGCGCATGGTAGCGCCAAGTACGGGCCAAGCGCATGTCGGCGACGGCCCTGTCTTGCTTGCCGTCGCGCTTGCGGCCGCGGGCTTTAAGCCGCAGGATTCGGCCATATCTCGTTAGTCCCACCGCATCAGAAACGGCAGAAACCCATGGATTCATTGATTGCCCAGGCCGAACGCCGGCTGCTTGCCCCAGGCGGTATTGCCGCCAGTGACCTCGACCGCGTTTTCAATCAGCTGATGGGTCCGTCGATCGACGCCGCCGACCTGTATTTTCAGCATTCGCGCAGCGAGTCGTGGCTGCTGGAAGAGGGCATCGTCAAGGACGGCAGCCACTCGATCGAGCAGGGCGTGGGCGTACGCGCCATCAGCGGTGAAAAAACCGGCTTCGCGTATTCCGATGAAATCGTGATGCCGCAGCTGCTGGACGCCTCGCGCGCCGCGCGCGCCATCGCCCACGACGGTAACGGTGCCGGCAAGCCGCTGGCGCTGAACGGCGCGCGCCAGCTGTATCCTGCCATTGATCCGGTCGACAGCCTGCCTAACCCGGAGAAGATCGCGCTGCTGCGCGAGGTCGATGCGTACGCCCGCTCGCGCGATCCGCGCATCAAACAGGTCATCGTCAGCATCGCGGCCACCATCGACACTATTCTTATCGCTGCTTCCGACGGCACCCTCGCCGCGGATGTGCGCCCGCTGGTGCGCCTGAACGTGCAGGTGATCGCCGAACAGAATGGACGGCGCGAGCAGGGTCACGCCGGTGGCGGCGGTCGATACGGCTACGGCGAGCTGATCGCCAACGGCCGCGCGCTGGCCTTTGCCGACGAAGCCGTGCGCCAGGCGCTGGTGAATCTCGAGTCCGTCGATGCGCCGGCCGGCAACATGACCGTCGTGCTCGGCCCCGGCTGGCCCGGCGTGCTGCTGCACGAGGCGATCGGCCACGGGCTGGAAGGTGACTTCAACCGCAAGGGCAGTTCGGCGTTCTCCGGCCGCATCGGCCAGCGCGTTGCCGCCAAGGGCGTCACCATCGTCGACGACGGCACCCTGCAGGGCCGTCGCGGCTCGCTCAGCATCGACGACGAAGGCACGCCGACCGAGTGCACCACGCTGATTGAGGACGGCATCCTCAAGGGTTACATGCAGGACAAGCTCAACGCGCGCCTGATGGGCATGGCGCCTACCGGCAACGGTCGCCGCGAATCGTTCACTTCGCTGCCGATGCCGCGCATGACCAACACCTACATGCTCGCCGGCCAGCACGATCCGGCCGAGATCATCCGCTCGGTCAAGAAGGGTCTGTATGCGCCCAATTTTGGCGGCGGCCAGGTCGATATCACCAGCGGCAAGTTCACCTTCAGCGCCAGCGAGGCCTACCTGATCGAGGACGGCAAGATCACGCGTCCGGTGAAGGGCGCCACCTTGATCGGCTCCGGTCCGGAAGTGCTCAACCGCGTCTCGATGATCGGCAATGATCTGGCGCTCGACGAAGGCATAGGCGTCTGCGGCAAGGACGGCCAGAGCGTGCCGGTCGGCGTGGGCCAGCCGACCCTCAAGATCGACGGCATGACCGTGGGCGGAACCGCCTCGTAATCGTTTGGACGGCTAAGGAAACTCTGATTTTGCTTCGTTGTCGAAGCGTGCACCCGATGCGAGA
>CBAAAD010000160.1:0-6826 GCA_964658785.1 uncultured Methylobacterium sp. | reverse complement strand
CGGCCAGCGTGCTGATATTGGTGTCGTGTCCGACCAGAAAGGCCACGCGCGTGGCGGGGTCACCGAGCGCGCCGGCGGTCTTTTTGTGCGAGTCAGCCTGGTGCAGCGTGGCCAGAATGGTGGCCGCCAGGTGGCGGGCGTAATCGCGCGCTATCGGCGACGTGCGCAACGCGACATCGCTGTAATCCGAATGCAGCTGCAAAAGCTGGCCGAGCTGCAGAGGAGACAGGCGGCCCCAGGCAACCTGCGACATCGGCAAGCCTTCGGTGTACTCGAGCGCAAAGTTTTCCGCGAAGGTCGAAGCCGTGTGCAGTGGTGACTTGATGCCGACCAGCGCGTCCTCCTTGCCCTTGCCGACGGCGCTCGGCTGGTCGAGCAACAGCTGCTTGCCGGCCTTCTGCGCCGGTGTGCAGCCCGCCTGATCACAGCCCAGAAGGATCGCCTGCATCATCGCGATGGCGGCGGCATGCGTGGCGACAAGATTTTCGGGCTGGCCGCCAATGCGACCCAGCACGGCAGCGGATGCCAGGGCGCGATCCTGATCGAAGGCATCGCCAAAGCGGTGATCGAAAAGCGCGTCGCCGGGCAGTTCGGTCGCGGTATGGACCGTCACCTGGCAGCCCGGCGCGAAACCGTCGACCAGCCCGTGAGCCGATTCGATCGTGCGCTCCTCGTCGTCCGCCACCACATAGATCGACGGCGCCTCCGCACATCCATTCGCGGACACGAGGCCGGCATCGCTGTAGTGAGCGCGATACCACCCGCCCATCAGCGCCATCAGCTGCTTGCCGTGTGGCGTCAGGTAGCCCGGCGGCACGCTCCAGCGCGGCCACGATTTGTCGGAAAACGCGTCCAGTGCCGCCGGCTCGGCCGTAGGCGAACGCACGCCATGGCGGCTCAGGATGACGACGAGTTCGGGTGGGTCGTCCTTTGGCGAAGGCGGGGTCGCCGAGGCGTTCAGCGCGGCACCGCACAGGAGCAGGCCGAAAGCGGAAAGAACGGCGAGTCGAAGACGAATCATGACCATGGTTCCGGTGGCCGGGCCTCGTGCTGAGCGACGACGCCCGGGGATTTGAATCAGGGAGCGCCGACCACAAGCACGCCGAACGAACTCGCCTCGCCTGGCTTCTGGCCGCTCGCACTCACCGCCGGCGCCGCGAGGTAAATCTTGTGCGTGGTTTCATCGATGGCCATGGTCCGCGCGCCTTTGGCGGTCGCCACGTTGGTGACCACGATGTAGTGATCGGCATCATCCTGATGGACAACCGTCAGCGTGCCGTCGCCGTTGGAGCTGAAGGCCATCTGCGTCGACGGATCGAAGCCGGCCGCATCGGGATGATCGCCGATCGGCAGCGTGGCGACATGGTGGCCATCGACCGCGTCGGTGATCGCCATCTGATGATTGGCGCACACGGAAAATAGCCGATGGTGCGTAACGTCCAGTGCAAGACCGGTCGGCCCCTCGCACGTGCCGAGCGACCAGGTGGCCAGCACTTTCAGGCTGCGTGAGTCGATCTGTGCGAGCTGACCCTTGTCTTCGATATTGACGTAGATATGGCCCTGCTCGTCGGACACCGCAAACTCCGGATTGCCGGCAAATGCCACGCGGCCGATTTCCTTGCCGGCGGCCGGATCAATCACGCTGGCGCTGTTGCTGTGCCCGTTGAACGCCCACAGGTGCGAGGTGGCCTGATCGAACAGCAGCGCATCGGGGTCCTTGCCGGACACGGGAATCACGGCCAGCGGCTTCAGCGTGCCCAGATCGAACGGCGTGAGGCTGTCGCCATGGCCGTTGCTGACATAACCACGATGCAGCGCGGGCACCAGCGCCACGCCGTGCGCGCCGATGGCGCCTGGCACTTCGCCGATCAGCGTGCCCTTGTCCACGTCCATCACCATCACGCGATCGAGCCGCGCGATGTACAGGCGACGCGCGGCGGCGTCGAGTGTCAGATAGTCCCATTTGCCGCTGCCGCCCAGCGCGTATTGCGCCTGCACCTTGTAGCCGCTCTCCGAGGCGGCGGCCTGCATCGCGATGGGCGCCAGGGCCAGGGTGAGCGTGGTGAGCGCGAGCTGTTTGAAAGTGCGGTGTTTCATTGCCATGCTCCATGAAATGCGGACGCCACGATGTGGCCGTCCGTCAACGTTGATATGCGTGATCGACGCGCGCGCGGCGCGGGCCGTACGTTCCGGTCAGAGGTGAAAGCGCACGCCGGTCAGATAGGTCTGGCCGTAGAACTCGCGCTGGATCGGTCGGTTCGCGCCCGGGCCCTCGGTAAACTTCAGCGGCGTGTCGGTGAGATTTTTCGCGCTCAAGAAAATCGACACGTCGTCGTTGATGGCGTAGCTCGCGCCGAAGTCCACCGAGAACCGACCCTGGCTCCACACGTCCGTCGCGCTGGAACCGCCGACGGTGAAGATGTTCTTGCTGGTGTAGTACGAGCCGAGGTTGAGGGTCAGGTTGCCGTAGTCATAGGTGATGGCGAAGTTGGCCGTATTGCGCGAAGTCGACGGCAGCGGCGTGTCGTTGCCCGGGCGTATCTGCAGGCGCGAGTCCACATAGGTGTAGTTGGTGTTGATGCCGAATCCGCCGAGCCAGCCCGGCAGCACGCTGAAGCGCTGCACGTAGTTGAGCTGCAGGCCGGTGGCTGTGGCGCTGCTGATGTTCTTCCAGTCCGTCGTCGTGACGATGCCGTTGTAGCCGGCCAGCGGGCCGGTGGTGGGGTTCACCTCGGTCGAGCCGGTCTGCACGATGTAGTTGGACAGGTCCTTGCGGAACAATCCTGCCGACACGATGCCGCCCTGCGGCAGGTAATACTCGAGGTCGAAGTCAAAGTTGTCGCTCTTGATCGGCTTCAGCTGCGGGTTGCCGATGTTGATGGTGCCCAGCGTGGCGTCCGCCAGCACCGAGGCGGTGATCTGGTTGAAGCCCGGTCGCGCAATCGTCTGCGAGTAGACCGCGCGGCCGATCAGGTCCGGCGCGAATTCGTAGCGCGCCTGCACGGTCGGGAAGAAATCGCTGTAGTTGCTGTGCTGCGTGTTCGGCGTCACCGTGACGTTGCCATTGGCATCCGTCAACTCCTGATTCGCCGCGTAGGACGCGTTGGTCTGCTCCCAGCGCACGCCGGCAACGATGTCCAGCTTGTCGACCGGCTTGAACTGATACTGCGCGTAGCCGGCGTATACGTCTTCCTTGTCGGCGTTATAAGCGCCCTGATCGCCAAGCACGTCCTCGACGGGTGTGCCGCTTTGGGTCATCGCGCGAATCACCGCCGGGTTGATCGCATAGCCGTTCTGATAGTGGTTGTTATAGAAGCTGATGAACTGACCGGTGATCGCGTTGCTCAGCAGCAGGTCGGGCACGGTATAGCTGTAGCTGCCGACGTCGACATGCCGATCGCGCAACCGCCCGCTGACGCCGAACTTGAGGCTTTCATCGTCACCGGCGAAAAACTGCGTCGGCACCGTGACATTCAGCGCGCCGGACCACTCCTGATCGTGCGAGTGTTCCGTGCCATTGGATAGTTTATGCAGCGCGTACTGGCTCGGATCGAGTGGATTCAAGCCGCTCAGCACCGTCGTTCGCGGGTAGCGCGGATCGGTGCTGTTGTCGTACTGCACCACGGCGTAGGGCGGCAGATTCGCGTTGTTCGGATCGGGGTTGGAAAAATCCGCGCCGTAGTTGTAGAGCTGGTTGTACGAGCCCTTGGTAAATGCCACGTGGTAATCCAGCTTGAAGCTTTGCAGATTGTTTTCGCCGCCGATGGTGGCCACGCGGGAGTCGAGCTTCTCCTCTTCGTCGGTCAGCTTGCGATCGAAGTTCACGCCCGAATCGATGAAGCCGTTGGGGTTGCCCGGGTCGGTCGCCAGCAGGGTGGGGTCGTTGTAGAAGTTGTAAGCCAGCGCCTGGTTGTACTTGTGCTCGGTGTAGCCGGTGTCGAAAAAGCGGGCGTACCAGCGGTTGTCATTGTCCGGTTGAAAGGCGAGCTCGCCGCCGTAGCCGTGTCGCCGCCGGTTGTAGTTGTAATAGCGCTGCTCCAGCCCGGCAAAAGCCTTGTCGGGCACGCCCTGCGACTGCTGATCGACGTACGCCGCTTCCACGTCGTCGATGCCGCGCTTGTCGTCGTAGTACGACACCGTGCCGACAAAACTGAAGGGCTTGTAGGCGCTGTTGTCCAGACCAAAGCGTACGCCGCCGGAGAGCTGAAAATCCTTCACCTTGCTGCTGCGCAGGCTTTCGTCGCCATAGCCGAGCTCGCTATCGAGAAAATAATCCTTGCCGGCCGGAATCTGCTTGGGCTTGATGTCGATGGTGCCGCCGAGCGCCTCGGCGTCCTGCTCGGGCAGGTTGGTGTTGGTCACCGTGATGGTGCCGATCAGCCCCGCGGGAATGGCGTCGAATGCCACGGCGCGCGAGCCGCCCTGCGAGCTGGCCGGGTTGGTCGGCAGCAGCTGCACACCGTCGAAGGTGGTGCTGTTGAGGTCCGAGTCCAGTCCGCGGATATTGACGAAGCGGCCCTCGCCGCTATCGGTTTCCAGCGAGATGCCCGGCAGGCGGCGCACCGCTTCGCCCGCGTTGACGTCGGGCAGCTGCTGAATTTGTGCGGCCGACTGCACCAGGATCAGGTTGGGCGCCTGCTGCTGGGTCTGGCGTGCGTCGATCACCGGGTCGACGACCGAACGCCCCATCACGTCGACCTCGTCCAGCGCCTTGGCGTGCGTGTCGACCAGGATATCCTGTTCGCTGCCATGGCTATCGACGGTGACGCGCTGCTCTACCGGTGCCTGATCCTTCGCGGTGACGACCAGGGTGTATTCACCCGGCGCCAGATCGGTGAATGCATATTCGCCATGATGATCGGTGACGGCCGAGCGATGCAGTTCGCGCAGCTCGACCCGGGCGCCAACGACCGGCGTGTGTCCCGTGCCGGACTGCACGTGGCCGCTGAGGCTGGGTTCGTGATGGTGTTCCGCGCTGGCGGGCGCGATCACCAGAGAGAACATCGACAGCCCGAGGGCCAGTCGCAACGCACGTGTGAGCAGCATGAGACGTCCATTAGGTTGGGAAATGACCGTGGGGAGCGCGGCCTGACGCAGCTCGACCATTCGCCCAACCTAGAGTTGACGTGTGACAGCGGCGATGCAGCCAGCATACCGATCGGTAAGGTTGGGCGACCGCACGGGTTCACACCGCCGGGAAACGCATGCGCACCGCCAGGCCGGGCGCGCGATCGCGCAGGTCGATGACAATGCGATGCAGATCGGCGACTGCGCTGACCAGCGCCAGTCCCAGGCCGCAGCCGATGGACGAGCGGCTGCTGTCGAGGCGAAAAAAGCGCCGGAAAACTTCACCGTGATGCTGCGAGGGAATGCCTGGCCCGTCGTCCTCGACGCTGCCGGTGTAACCACCTGCTTCCGGCCGAAGCGTCACGGCGATATGCGTGCCGGCCGGCGTGTGGTGAATCGCGTTTTCGATCAGGTTGGACAGCATCTGTGCCAGCAGCGCGCGATCGCCGCGCGATTGAATGCCCGGCGCAATATCGCCCCGCACGCGCTTGCCGTGATCCTCGGCCACCGGCGCATAGGCTTCGACCATCGACGCGAACAACTCCGAGAGATTGAGTGCCATAAACCCCGCCTGGCGTTCTCGCGCCTCCACGCGCGAAATGCGCAGCAGCGCGCCGAAGGTGGCCAGCACGTCGTCGACTTCGGCCAGCGAGTGCTCGATGGCTTCGCGCAGCAGCGCCGGATCATTCGGCCCCAGCTGCGCCGCTTCCAGCCGCTGCCGCAGGCGCGTCAGCGGCGTGCGCAGATCGTGGGCAATATCGTTCGATACCTGGCGCATGTTTTCCATCAGGATGCGGATGCGCTCGAGCATGCGATTGAGCCGGCCCGCCAACCTCTCGAACTCGGCGCCGCGGCGCCGCAGCCTCAGCGGGCCGGCGCGTTCGCCCATTACGATCTGTTCGGCCTCGCCGCTGAGGCTGTCCACCCGTTTGACGAACAGATGTCCGGCAACGGCTCCCGAGAGCAGGGCAAACATCACCATCACCGCGATGCAGTTGCGAAAGTAGCGCGACAGATCTTCATCGAGCTCGCCGATCTCGCGCCGATCGCGTCCGACGGTCAGCCAGTTGCCGTCCGCGAGTTGGGTCACCAGTAGCTCCACATCGAGCGCGTGATCTTTATGCCGGCCTCTGGCGCCGGTCAGCGGCACGGATTGCCAGCCGGCCGTACGCGGTCGATAGACCAGGTTGCCTTCGATCCTGTTGCCCCGTCGATCGGACAGCAGGTAATAGTCGGCGCCCGTCGGTGCGGCGCTCATGCGCTGGTGGATCTGCGCCGCCAGCGTGCCGTCGTGCTCGGCCTCGCGCAGCGTAATCAGCTCTTTCTGTACGTCGGTGCGGGCCTGATATTCGACGTAGCTGTGCAGCTCGCGCCAGACCAGGCTGAAGAGTAGGGCGACCACGACGGTGAACAGCGCCGCCTGCAGCAGCACGATGCGAAACGTCACCGTCCGCAGAAAACTAGTCGGGTGCACGAAGGCTGTATCCCGCGCCGCGTACCGTGATCAGCAGCGGCGACTTGAAGCCCCGATCGATCTTGGCGCGCAGTCGGCTGATGTGCGTCTCGACCAGGCTGGTGCCCGGATCGAAATAAAACTCCCACACCTGCTCCAGCAGCATCGAGCGCGTCACGACCTTGCCTGCATGCGTCATCAGGTATTCGAGCAGGCGAAATTCGCGCGGCTGCAGTTCGATCGGTCGGCCGGCGCGATGTGCTTCGCGGCGTATCGTATCGAGCTCAAGATCATCGACGTGCAGTC
>CBAAAD010000159.1:0-6853 GCA_964658785.1 uncultured Methylobacterium sp. | reverse complement strand
AGCGCGCCGCATGACGGCGCGCACCGGCTGGACGAAGACACGGTCATGTCACCCGGCTCGCTCGACGCCGCGTTGCGGGCGGCCGGGGCCGTCGTGGCCGCGGTCGACGCCGTGATGACCGGCGGCGACAATCAGCGCGCTTTCTGCGCCGTGAGACCGCCGGGCCATCACGCCACCCGCGATCAGGCGATGGGCTTCTGCCTGTTCAACAGCGTGGCGGTGGCCGCCGCGCATGCGATGTCGGCGTACGGGCTGAAGCGCGTGGCGATCGCCGATTTCGACGTGCACCACGGCAACGGCACCCAGGCCATTTTCGAGGCAGACAAGCGCGTGCTGTTTGTCTCCAGCCACCAGTCGCCGCTGTATCCGGGCACCGGGTTCGAGAGTGAGCACGGCGTCGGCAACATCGTCAACGGCACGCTGTCGCCCGGTGACGGCTCGCGCGAATTCCGCGAGCTGTGGGACGGCCTCCTGCTGCCCCGCCTGAACGCGTTCAAGCCGCAGCTGGTGCTGGTGTCGGCCGGCTTCGACGCGCACAGCAGCGACCCGCTGGCCGATATCCGGCTCGGTCAGGACGACTATGTGTGGATCACCGAAAAACTGGTGGCCATTGCCCGCCGCCATGCCGACGGCAAGCTGGTGTCGACCCTGGAGGGTGGTTATGACCTGGCCGCGCTGGCAGCCAGTGCGTCGGCGCATGTGTCGGCGTTGATGGAGTAATCGGCACACCCCGAATCGACCGCTGGATGCGATCAGCGCATCGCAGGAAACCAGCGGCCAGACCGGCTGCTTGCGCGCCCCGGCGCCGCTAAAGCTGAATCTGGCGGCGTAGGGAAAATGTACGCCTGCCGTACACGCGGTCTTTCTGTTAGCTTAACGAGCCTTCGAAGCCGACAGATTTTGACTGTGACGCATAAGCTCCCACCGCGCCGCCTCCTGGCGGTCGCCGCCGCACTCGCCCTGATCGGTAACCACGCCGAGGCCAAGGGGCAGGCTCGTCCTCAATCGTCGCTGGACGGCTCGGAGACGGTGTGTCCTTTGGGCACCTTTCACTGTGCGCCGCGGCCCTACAACTACGCGATCTGCCGCCCGAATGCGCTGCTCGATTTCTATGACCCGGCGCTGGGCAAGGATCCATCGGTACGCAACGCCAGCAAGACCTACGTGAAATCCGACCGGGTCGACAGCTCGAACCAGACGGTTTACCACCTGGAAGGCAACGTGATGCTGCAGCGCGCCGACCAGAAGCTGCAGGCGGACACGCTTGACTACAACGACGGCACCACCGACTACGACGCTCGCGGCAATGTGCGCTATCAGGAAGCCAGCCAGCTGATCGCCGGCAGCCACATGCGCGGCAACACCAATGACAGCCGCGGCATCGCCGACAACGTGCACTACCAGATGCTCGAAGCACGCGGCAACGGCGTGGCCAAGCAGGGCCAGATGTTTGACGACATGCATACGCGCTACTCGCAGGCGACGTACTCTACCTGCGACGTCGGCCATCACGTCTGGGAGTTTCGCGGCAAGTCGATCACGATGAACAAGGAGACCGGCGTCGGCACCGCGCGCAACGCGACCATGAACGTTGGCAAGATGCCGTTCATCTATCTGCCGTACTTCACCTTTCCGATCGATCACCGGCGCAAGAGCGGTTTTCTCGACCCGAAGCTGGGTAACACCAGCCGTTCGGGCTTCGAGATCAGCACGCCGTACTATTTCAACCTCGCACCGAATTACGACGCCACGCTCGACCCGCGCTATTACGGTTCACGCGGACCGATGCTGGCGGGCGAGTTTCGTTATCTGCTGCCCGGCAGCCACGCCAGCACCGGTCAGCTCAACGTCGAATACGTACCCAACGACAGCGGCACCAGCGACGGCGCCACCAATACCAACGGCCAGTCGCGTTACCTGATTGATTACACCGATACCACGCACCTGTGGGACAGCTGGAGTTTCGTCGGTTCGTACAACCATGCGTCCGACAGCGCGTATCTGTATGACTTCGGCAATGCCTTGTCTAGCGAGGTGATCTACAGCCTGGCGTCGAGTGCGGCGATCGTCGGTGGTGGCACCTGGTGGAATGCCTCGTTCGGCGGCATGGTTTATCAAAACACCAACCCGTTCGCGACCGATGCCGTCAATCCGTACGACAAGCTGCCGTACGCCACGCTCAACCTGAACGTGCCGATCTCACGCTGGCTGGAGTTTGGTGCCAACAACGAATTCGACGACTTCCACAAGGCCAACTTCGTCGAGGGCGAGCGGCTCGATCTGTATCCCTACCTTCAGGCCGATCTGGGTAACTCGGCGTGGTTCGTGCGGCCCAAACTGGCCTATCGCTACACCGGCTATGACCTCAGCGGGGGTTACCAGAATTACGGCTACTACGGTCAGCTGGGAACCGGCACACCGTCGCCTTTCACCGACAAGTCGCCCAGCCGATCGATGCCGATCGTCAGCCTGGACAGCGGCCTGGTCTTCGACCGCAGCATCTCGCTGTTCGGCAGCAGCTACACGCAGACGCTTGAACCGCGGGCCTACTATTTGTATGTGCCGTACCGCAATCAGGACAACCTGCCGCTGTTCGACACCACGCTGACATCGTTCGACTACTACCAGCTGTTCACGCCAAACCAGTTTGCCGGCGACGATCGCCAGATGAATGCGAACGACCTGACCGGTGCGCTGACCACCCGCCTGCTGGACGAGAATGGCGTGGAGCGCGTGTCGGCCAGCTTCGGTCAGATCCGCTATTTCACGCCGCAGCGCGTGCAGGTTCCCACCGGACCGAACACGGTCCCTGCGCCCACCAACTTCAACGGCTCCGATTACGTCGCTCAGTTCGACGTGCAACTAAACGACCGCTGGCGTGTCAATACAGCGTACCAGTGGAGTCCGAATACGCATCAAACCGACGTGGCCGCCTTCGAGTTACAGCATCGTCTGGGCAACGATGGTGTGCTGGACTTTTCCTATCACTATCGACGCGGGCTGCTGGATCAATACAGCGTCTCGGCGGTCTATCCGATATCCGCCTACTGGCGCCTGATCGGGTCATGGAGCTATGAGGAACCGATCAAGGGCCTGGCCAATACCGCGACGGGAACAGTGGAAGCGCTGGCCGGCATCGAATACGACAGCTGCTGCGTCACGCTGAGGCTGGTCGATCGAAACTATGTAAACCAGACCTATTACGGGGTGGTGGCCGCGCCTACGTCCGTCAGTCCCAACATTCGCGACAACGCCATCATGTTCGAAGTGGTCTTCAAGGGACTGGGCTCGACCGGTGGCCAAATCGATCCCACCTTGCGCCGTGATATTCTGGGCTATCAGTAATTCGCTTTTGTCCCTTCTGCATTCAATTTCACCCATGTCGCCATGCATCACGGCGACCCAGGCTTTTCACCGATGAAGCAAACCACCGCATTTCTCTTGCTGGCACTGGCGATCACTGCCCCCGTGCACGCCCAGCTGTTGCCCGGCGCTGCCGCAGCGCCGGCCGCCGGGGCCAACCAACCGATCGATCGCATCGTGGCTGTCGTGAATGACGATGTGATCCTGCAGAGCGAATTAAACGAGGCTACGCGATCGGTCCAGCAGCAGTACGCCAGCCAGCCCGGCCAGCTGCCGCCGCCGGACGTGCTGCAGAAACAGGTGCTCGATCGCCTTATCCTGAATCGTCTGCAGATCCAGAAAGCGCAGGACCAGGGTATCCACGTCTCCGATGCCGACATCGATCAGGCCGTGAACGGCGTAGCGCAGCAGAACAAGATGACCGCCGACCAGCTCCGTGCGGCGGTGGAGCACGATGGCGGCAGCTTCGCCGCGTTCCGCCAGCAGCTGGCCGACCAGATCACCGTGCAGCGGCTGCATCAGAGCGTGATTCAGGACTCGGTGTCAGTCACCGACAGCGAAGTCACCAACCTGCTCAGCAGCCCCACCTACAAGGCTGGCGAAGTGCATCTGGCGCATATCCAGATCAGCACGCCCAGCGGCGCCGACGCCGCCGCCATTCAGGCGACCCAGGCGAAGGCCGAGCAGGCTGAGGCGGCATTGAAGGGCGGCATGGATTTCAACGCCGCAGCGATCCGTTTCTCCGACGCTTCCGATGCGCTGGAAGGCGGCGACCTCGGCTGGCGCCGCATGGACGCCATTCCGCCGGCCTTTACCGATACCATCGCGGCAATGAAGCCCGGTGATGTGAGCCCGGCGCTGCGCGGCCCAACAGGGTTCAATATCATCAAGCTGATCGGCCAGCGCGAGCCCAGCCGTCAGGTCGTGACCGAATATCATGCGCGCCAGATTCTGATCAAGCCAAGCGAGCTGATCAGCCCGGCACAGGCCGAGCAAAAGGCGCGCGATATCTACAACCGCATCGTCAACAAGCACGAGGATTTTGCCGCTGTAGCGAAGAAGGATTCCGCTGACCCCACCACCGCCAACGCCGGCGGCGACATGGGCTGGTTCAAGCAACAGGACTGGGGTTCGACCATCGCGCAGCAGGTCGACACGCTGAAGGACAATCAGGTTTCCCAGCCGTTCCAGACTGAGGCAGGCTGGCACATCATCGAGCGGCTGGGCACGCGGCAGAGCGACGTCACCGACGAAACGGCCCGCAACGAAGCGCGTCAGGCCATCGGCAACCGCAAGTCCGAGCAGGTCTATGACGATTACCTGCGCGACATGCGTTCGGGCGCGTACATCAGCATTCTGGTGCCCGAGCTGCGCTCGGCCGACGATCAGGCTGCCGCGAACAGCGCCACGCCGTAAGCCGACTTGAACGGGACGCCACTCCCGCGCCTCGCGATCACCGCCGGTGAGCCGGCGGGCATCGGCCCGGAACTGCTGATACGGCTGGCCGGCACCGCACTGCCGGCCTGCCTCATTGCGATTACCGACCGCGGCCTGCTCCAGCGCGCGGCCGCACGCTGCGGCGCTACTGTCGCGTTGATCGATGACGACGGCAGCGCGCCGCTGCAGCACCAGCCGGGCACGCTGCGTATCAGGCAAGTCGCTCTGGCCGAGCGGGAAATACCAGGGCATCCGAGTCCAGCCAACGCCAGCCACGTGCTCGCCACGCTGGCCGAGGCAAGCGATGGCTGCGTCGCCGGCCGCTATGACGCGGTGGTTACCGCGCCGCTGCAGAAGTCCTCCATCAACGACGCCGGGATCCGCTTCAGCGGGCACACCGAATTCTTTGCCGAACGCACGCACGCCGACGTGGTGATGATGCTGGCCAGCCCCGAACTGCGGGTCGCGCTGGTCACCACCCATCTGCCGCTGTCTGCCGTACCGTCCGCCATTACCGGCCCTGGGCTCACGCGCACGCTGCGCATCGTGCATGCCGAGCTGTGCGACAAGTTTGGTCTGGCTACGCCGCGCATCGCCGTGCTGGGGCTCAACCCGCACGCGGGTGAGTCCGGCCATATGGGGCACGAGGAAATCGACACCATCATTCCCGCCATGCAGGCCCTGCGCGCCGAAGGCATGCACCTGCTCGGGCCGCTGCCCGCCGACACTGCCTTCGTTCCCGCGCAG
This sequence comes from uncultured Methylobacterium sp., assembly GCA_964658785.1. GTDB lineage: Bacteria > Pseudomonadota > Gammaproteobacteria > Xanthomonadales > Rhodanobacteraceae > Rhodanobacter. Next base: position 1,306 of record CBAAAD010000159.1, on the reverse strand, counting down.
CGGCCGCACTATGACGCCGTGCTGGCGATGTACCACGATCAGGCGCTGCCGGTGCTGAAGAGCGAGGCGTTCGATCGCACGGTGAACCTCACGCTGGGCCTGCCGTTTATTCGCACCTCGGTCGATCACGGCACCGCGCTGGATCTGGCCGGCACGGGCAAGGCCGACCCGGCCAGCCTGATTGCCGCCGCGCGCATGGCACTGGAGCTGGTGGCGCGCCGTGCCGCTCATTCATCCTCTCTCCTGCGGCGAGAGAAAACAGATGACGGGCAAACCTCGCCCGGAAACAGCGCATGAACGCACGCCCCAAGAAAAGCTTCGGCCAGCACTTTTTGCACGATCAGCGCTACATCAACCAGATCGTCGGCATGATCTCGCCGCGCAGCGACGACGTCGTGGTCGAGATCGGCCCGGGCGAAGGCGCGCTCACCCTGCCGTTGCTCAAGGCCGCCGGCAAACTTACCGCAATCGAACTGGACACCGATCTGATCCCAGGACTGCAGGCGCGCGCCACCAGCGTCGGCGAGCTGCAGATCATCCAGGCCGACGTGCTGAAAGTGGACTTCACCGCGCTGGCGCAACGTCTGGGTGTCCCGCGGCTGCGCATCGCCGGGAACCTGCCGTACTACATTTCCAGCCCGATCCTGTTTCACTGCGTCGATCATTTCGGTGCGATCCAGGATCTGCATTTCATGCTGCAGAAAGAGGTTGTCGACCGCATGGCCGCCGAACCCGGCAGCAAGGTCTATGGGCGGCTGTCGGTGATGCTGCAGCTGGCGTGTCGAGTGGAGCCATTGTTCGACGTACCGCCCGAGGCGTTTCGCCCGCCGCCGAAGGTGGAATCCTCGGTCGTGCGTTTGCTGCCGCTATCGGCCGAGCAAAAGCATGACGCCGATCCGGCGCACGTGTATTCGGTGGTCAAGGCGGCATTCGCGCAGCGTCGCAAGACGCTCAGCAACGCGCTGAAGCAGCTGCTCGACAGCGATGCCATCCGGCGCGCCGATGTGGATCCCAGGGCCCGCGCTGAAACGTTGGCACCGGATGATTTTGTGCGACTGGCAAAAATCTACACCGCGCAGTCGCAGCCATAGGCTCATCGTCGCCGGTTTCATATCGTCAGCTTTCATCACAGGCGTGAACGCTGCGCCCCATTCACGGTGACAGGCCTTACAATCGAACCATGAATGAAAAAGCTTCCTACACGATCGATGTGCAGGTCGAAACGCGCTTCGTCCCCGATCAATCGAAGCCCGGTGACAATCGCTACGTTTTCGCCTACACCATAACCCTGCGCAATGAGGGCGAC
>CBAAAD010000158.1:0-6853 GCA_964658785.1 uncultured Methylobacterium sp. | reverse complement strand
CATAACCGGGTCGATCAGAACCGGCAGGATCAGGCCCAGGCGTCCACCGTGCTGCCGATCAGCGCGCAGGTAAAAGTCGATCTCGGCGACAAGACGCATCTGGTCGGCAAGGGGCTCGACGGCAAATTGAGCGGCCAGCTGACGGTTAGCGACATTCCCGGACGCGCAACCACCGGGCGCGGCCAGATCGGCGTCGACGGCACCTACAAGGCCTACGGCCAGAATTTGCAGATCGAGGGTGGGCAGCTGCTGTTCGCCACCACACCGATCGACAACCCCGGCCTCAACATTCGCGCTGTGCGCAAGATCAACCCGAACAACACGGTCGACGATGGCCAGGTCGTCGGGCTGCTGATTGCAGGCACGGCACAGCGGCCAAATATCACCGTGTTTTCCAATCCGGTGATGCAGCAATCGGACGCGCTGTCCTACCTGATTACCGGCAAGCCCCTGTCGGACGTCAAGGGCGGCGAAGGCAGCGCGGTGAGTTCGGCCGCACAGGCTCTGGGTTCAGCCGGCGGAAACATGCTTGCCAAAAGCATCGGGACGCGTATTGGCGTGGACGATATTGGCGTCAGCAGCACCGACGCACTTAACGGCAACTCGGCATTCACCGTTGGCAAGTACCTGTCGCCGCGACTTTATCTGAGTTACGGCGTGGGTCTGTTTGAACCCGGCCAGGTCATTACCCTGCGCTACAAGTTGACCCAACGCTGGAACTTCGAGGCGCAAAATGCCACCGACTTCAACCGCGCCAGCCTGAACTATCGCTACGAGCGCTAACGTTTGCGACAGCGACCGTTCAAATTACCCCGTGATAATTCAAATCATTCCACACGTCACGACGTAACGTGTGAAACCGCGGGTACGGAAGATCGAAGTAGTGAGTTCCCCGAAAGGCCGGTCGGGCAGATTTAATGCCTTTGCAGGGGAACGCGTGAAAACATCCGCGCCTTTGTCTCTTTAACTTTAATCTATGGATCTGAGAGGTTGACCGTGACCCGCATGCCACTTGCACGAAACGCGATGTACACCCTGCTCTGTGCGGGTTTTGTCGCTGTTGCCGGCTGCAACCAGCCCGCCGCACCGGCGCAGCCGCTGGCCGGCTCCGCGTCTTCGCCAGCGCCCGCGCAAACGGCGCCAGCTCCCCAGCAGGCCGCATACACGCCGCCGTCGGCTGATCAGCTGTATCAGATGGTGGCGCCGATAGCGCTGTTTCCGGACAAACTGGTGGCGCAGGTACTTGCGGGCTCCACCTACCCCGATCAGATCACTGCCGCCGACGGCGTGGTCGACCAGAATCCCAACCTGAAAGGCGATCAGCTGCAGACCGCCATTGCGCAGCAGCCGTGGGATCCCAGCGTCAAGGGACTCACCGTCTTTCCCAGCGTGCTCGATCAGATGGCAAAGAACATCGACTGGACCACGTCACTCGGCGAGGCCTACGTCAACGATCCAACCGACGTGATGAACGCCATCCAGGTGATGCGCCAGCGCGCCTCGTCACACGGCAGCCTACGCAGTTCCTCTCATCTGACGGTGCAGACGCAGGCGGCGACTCCCGTGGACTACCAGAGCGACGGCGGCCAGCCGGTTTATTCCGTCGTGCCCGCGCCGACCCAGGTGATCGAGATTCAGCCGAGCAACCCGGACACGGTCTATGTCCCGCAATACAACCCCCAGGTCGTCTACGGCGAAGAGGTTCCCTACTACCCCGGTTACGCCTATGAACAGCCGCGCGGCTACAGCGGCGGCGACTTGGTTGTCGCCGGCGCGATCGGTTTCGGTGCCGCCATCCTCGTGGGGTCGCTCTTCGATCACCACCACGATCGTGGCTACGGCTGGAACAACTGGGGCATGAACTGGGGCGGTCATGGCGGTGGCGGCGGATATGGCGGCGGCGGTTACGGGGACGGTGGCCGTCCCGCGGTGGTCTACAACAACAACACCTATGTGTCGCGTTCCACCACCGTGGTCAATCACAACGTCACCAATAACAACTACAACAACCGCACGATCAACAACATCAACAACAACCGTAACGTCGGCAATACGGTGGTGAACAATCGCCCCGGCGCCGGACCGGTCGGCGCGATGGCAAATGGACGTCCAAATGGGTTGAATGCACGCCCCCTTGCCAATACACCGAACTTCGGCGCAAACGCGGCTCAGCGAGGCCTGCAAAATCCGCAGGGGGCGCACGCCATGGCGCCTAACCCGGGTATTGCACGACCGAATATCGCGGGCGCACCGCACGGCCCCATGAGCATGCCGCACTTCAACGGCGTGCCGCAGCGCGGCGTCACCACGGCGCAAAGAGAGCGCGCCATGGGCCATGGCACGCCAAACAACTTCGCACACTCCAATGTGGCCAACGTGCCGCACACCGTACCAAACGCGCAGCAGGCGCACGATCCGATGAATCGGGCCAACGGTCCATTGCAGCGCCCTGGCGCGCAAACGCGAGGCCCCAGCTTTGCGCAGCAGCCGCCACATGCAAATCCAGCCGTACAGCAGCAGCAACATATTGCCGCTGCGCGCCCGGCCGAGGTGCAGCGTTTCAATCAGCCACAGCATGTAAACCAGCCGCCGCGGCCTGCACCAGAACAGCGTCAGGCCGCGGCGCCGACGCCGCACCAGGCACCGCCGCCACGCCCAATGGAGCAACCGCGGCAGCAGGTGGCACATCAGCAGCCTGCGCCGCGCCCTCAGCCGCAGGCGCAACCCCACACCGGCGGCAGTGGCCACGCGGCTGCGCACCCGGTCGACAGGCGCAAGGACGACAAGCACCGCTGATGCCTGTTCGTCGGGCCCCACCCGGCGCCCGATCAACATCGAAGCTCGGGATGGCTCGAATGATCAGTGACCCCCAACACAGCCTCTTACCGTGTTGGGGGTTCACTCTTTTCGCCGTTTGAACGCACGCCATTGGATCGGGGCGCTGAGGCCGACTGCGGTAAAACGACCGATGGCCCATCGGTCATGCACACAAATGCCACCGGGCGGTTTATCGTGGTGCACTTTTTCTCAAGGTGTAACCAAGCATGTCGACCCAACGATGGATTCTTGCCGCCGCGATTTTGTGCAGCCTGGGGACGGCAAGCGCCGCCGATGCACCGCGTGGCCCGTCGGGCATCGACCTGGCAGGCATCGATCACGGCATCAAGCCCGGCGATGACTTCGACGGCTACGCCAACGAAAACTGGCGCAAGACCGCGGTCATTCCCGCCGACCGCTCCAGCACCGGCGTGTTTCTGCAGGTGTTCGAGAAGGCGGAAATGCGCAATGCCGAACTGATCAAGACGGTCGCGGCCAGCAAGGCGCAGCCCGGCACCAATCAGCGCAAGATCGCGGACTACTACGCCGCGTTCATGGACACGGCGAATATCGAAAAGCGCGGTCTCGCGCCGCTGCAGCCGCAGCTCAAGGCGATTGCCGCCATCAACAGCAAAGCGGCGCTGGCGACCGAACTCGGCAATGAACTGCGCGCCGACGTGGACCCGATCAATGCCACCCATTTCAGCACCGAGCATCTGTTCGGCCTGTTCGTGACACAGGGCCTGGAAGACCCTTCGCGCAGCGTGCCATACCTGCTGCAGGGCGGACTGGGCATGCCCAACCGCGACTACTACCTCGACACCGACAAGGACATGGCGGGGTTCCGCACCAAGTATCAGGCCTATATCGCCACGCAGCTGAAGAATGCCGGCATCGCCGACGCGGACGAAAAGGCCAAGGCGGTCTTCGATCTGGAAACCAAGATCGCCAAGGCGCAGGAAAGCCTGGTCGACAGCGAGGACGTGCACAAGGCCAACAATCCCTGGTCGCTGGGCGACTTTGCCAGCAAGGCCCCCGGCCTGGACTGGGCCGCCTATTTCAAGGCCGCGGGGCTGGATACCCAGAAGCAGATCGTGGTGTGGCAGCCCGCCGCCATCACCGCCGAATCGGCGCTGGTCGCCAGCGAGCCGCTGGACACCTGGAAGGCTTTTCTCACTTTCCACACCATCAACCATGTCGCCAACCTGCTGCCCAAGGCGTATGCCGACGCCAGCTTCGAGTTCTATGGCCATACGCTGCAGGGCACGCCGACGCAGAGCGAGCGCTGGAAGCTTGCGCTGGGCGCGGTGAATCGGGATCTCGGCGATGCGGTCGGCCAGCTTTACGTCAAGCAATACTTTCCCGCGTCGTCCAAGGCCGAAGTGCAGCAGATGGTCAGCAATATCCTGGCCGCGTTCGACAGCCGCGTGGACCAGCTGACCTGGATGACGCCGGCGACCAAGGCGAAGGCCAAGGCCAAGATCGCCACCACGCATGTGGGCGTGGGCTATCCGGAAACCTGGCGCAACTATGCCGATCTCACCATCAAGGCCGATGATCCGGTCGGCAATCGTCTGCGCGCCGAAGCGCACGAATACCAGCACCAGAAGGCCAAACTCGGCGCGCCGGTGGATCGCAACGAGTGGTGGATGACGCCGCAGACGGTCAACGCGGTAAACCTGCCGCTGCAGAATGCGCTGAACTTCCCGGCTGCCATTCTCGAGGCGCCGTTCTTCGATCCCAAGGCCGATCCTGCCGCCAACTACGGCTCGATCGGCGCCGTGATCGGTCACGAGATCAGCCACAGCTTCGACGATACCGGCGCCGAATTCGACGCCAGCGGCAAGCTCGCCAACTGGTGGACGCCGGCCGACCAGGCGCATTTCAAGGCTGCCACGCAGCAGCTGGTGGCGCAGTACAACGCCTACGAGGCGCTGCCCGGCCTGCACATCAACGGCCAGCAGACGCTGGGCGAGAACATCGCCGACGTCTCCGGCCTTACCGTGGCCTATCTCGCGTATCACAAGTCGCTTGGCGGCAAGCCCGCGCCGGTGATCGACGGACTTACCGGCGACCAGCGTTTCTTCCTCGCCTTCGCGCAGTCGTGGCGCGAAAAAACCCGCGATGCGGCGATGCGCGCGCAGGTGATTTCCGATGGCCACTCGCCGGGCAATTTCCGCGCGCAAACCGTGCGCAACCTCGACGCCTGGTACGACGCGTTTTCGCCGAAGCCGGGCGAGAAGCTTTACCTTGCGCCGGATGATCGCGTGCGCATCTGGTAAACCCGATGACCAACCGTGCGTCGTCGCCATGACGCACGGTTGGTCGCTAGCCCGAATGCGGCAAGCGCCGGCGCTCGCCCGCACAGGCTTCGTCATCACAGCCCACGCAGCAGGACCCAGGAAAACCGTCCGGACGCAAGCCATGCCGCCGCCGACCACCGGCTGATCCACGCGGGCGTATGGTGACGCGGCGCCTCGTCGCCGCCGGGCCGTGCTACCGTTTCAGCGCATTCGCCGAATCGACACGCTACCCGAGGGAGTTGCCCGATGGACGCCAGACTGCTTTGCGCTTCCCTGCTTATGCTTTCGATGACCGCGGCACAGGCACAAAAGCCGCCGCCAGCTTCTGCCAAGCCGCTTGCCGCCGTCGCACTCAGCCCGCAACAAAAAGCGCTGCAGGCACAGGTCGACAAGGTAGGCCCCGAGCTGATCAAAGTGGCTACGCAAGTCGCCGAACGGGTCGATCAGAACAAAATAGGCGAGGTCTGGGACAACGCCTCGGGCATCGCCAAGGCCATCGTGGCGCGCGACGTCTTCATCAGCCAGGTGAGCGCAGCCCGCGCCTCGGCAGGCGCCGTCAAATCGCGCAAGCTCGATACGGTGACAAGCTCCGTTTACGACGGCCGGGGTACGGCGAAGGAGGGCCCGATCATTCCTGCCGGCACCTATATCAACATCGTGTTTACGACTCAGTTTGCCGCCAATCCCAAAGCGGTCCACGAACTGGTGTCGTTTCATCTCGACACCGACCAACGCTGGCGCGTGACCGGCTACACCCTGCACTGAGTCATCGGTAAAAAAATTTACGCGATGCCCAGCCCGTCGATGCCGGCAATGTGCGCGGCGTCGAAACCGGCCAGCTCCGTAAAACGGCGCCCGCGCTCGGCGTAATCCTTGAACTGATCGAAGCTCGGCGCGCCGGGAGAAAGCAGGATCACGCCGTGATGCCCGGCACGCGCTTTCGATTCAACGATCGCGGCGTGCAGATTGTCCACGTGCACCACGGGGCAAGGCACGGCAACCTCGTTCAACAGCGCCTCGATGCGCGCGCCGTTGCCGCCCATGCAGACGATGGCGTGCGGGGGCGATTTAGCTACGGCAGCAGCAAACTCGGTCCAGTCCACGCCGCGATCGTAGCCGCCGACCAGCACAGTCACCGGTTGATCGTGCACGCTTTCCAGCGCCGCCAGCGTGGCCTGCGGCGTGGTGCTGATGGAATCGTTGATCCACTGAAACCCGTCGCGTTCGCCGAGCGGCTGCAGACGATGCGGCAGCGGACGAAAGCTCGCCAGTGATGGCGCAGCAGCAAGAGTGTCCATGCCGACGTCCGCCAGCGCGGCCAGGGCAGCGCAGGCGTTCAACGCGTTGTGCAGACCGGGCGCGGCGAGCTGCGCGATGGGAAACACGTCATCAGTGCCGCGACGAATGAAACCGTCTGCGACATGCCAGCCGGACGGCTGCCCGAACAGCAACCGATGCGGATGGTTCTGCGTGCGCTCCATCAGGATCGGCTGCAGCGCATTGACCAACAGCTGGCGTGATGCCGCCGCCAGCCGCAGTTTGTCGGTGACGTACTGCTCGCGCGAGCCGTGCCAGTCCAGATGCTCTTCGTAAAGGCTGGTGATGACGCCGAGCTCCAGCGCACCGGCTTCGCCGGTCTGGAAGCTCGACAGCTCGATCACCCATAGTTCGGCCGTCTGTCCGCGCAGTTCGAGCAGCGGCAAACCGATATTGCCGGCAAGCGCTGTGCGCAC
>CBAAAD010000157.1:3472-6884 GCA_964658785.1 uncultured Methylobacterium sp. | reverse complement strand
CTCCGGACTGATGAAGGCTTTGGGATCGAGCGGCGACTCACCGCTGCGACGAAAAGGTCCGTAGGACACGCAAGCAATGCGCGATGACGGCGCATCGGGCAGGTCAACCGGACGCCCGATCGACCACCACCACCAGGCGCCAGCCACGGCGGCCATGACCATCAGCAACCAGGTGAATCCGTGCCGGCGATGCGTTGGCGAGGGCGCTTGAGGCATGCCGAATCCATCTCGTATCAAAGCGGTAAGCCTGCAAGTTTAGCAGGCCCGTGCAGGCTCAATATCTTGCGATCGCTGCCATCATGAACCGCGCAGTCATCCGCCGTCAGGCCATCCACTACACTGGCGGCCGAACGATCGCAGGAGTTCCCATGTTCGTCGCTGCTGCGCCCCGGCGCGTTTCGATCCCCGGTTTATTGTTGAGCCTCACCGTGCTCTTTGCTGCCACCTCGGCGCGCGCCAGCGAGCCAACGGACGCGCAGCGCGCCGCGTTCAAGCAGGCCTATGCCAGCGCACAGCAGCAGGGCGGCGATGACTGGCGCCAGCTGGCAAGCACCCTGCGCGACTATCCGCTGTATCCCTACCTGCAGGCCGCCGCGCTGGAGCACGACCTCAAGCAGGACGACCTTGCCACGGTGCAGGCGTACATCAAGCGGTACCCGGACTGGATTCCCGCCGCCGACCTGCGCCGCGATTTTCTGCTGGAGCTGGCGCGCCGGCAGGACTGGAACGATTTCCTCGCGCTCTATCAGCCCAACCTCGGCGACGCGCTGACCTGCGATGCGCTGCAGGCAAAACTGTCGCGCGGCGCCACGCTGGATTTCGACCGCGATCTGACCAACCTGTGGAGCAAGCCCAGCCTGCCCGACGCCTGCGATCCGGTGTTCAACGCGGCGCACGATCAGGGCCTGCTGACCAGCACCCGGCTCTGGTCGCGCATTGATGCCGCCGCCGAGGCGGGGCAGGCGGGCACCATTGGCAAGCTGGCCGGCTGGCTGCCGCAAGGCGATCGTTCGACCGCCCAGCAGCTGGCGCAGGCGCTGCGCGATCCGGCTTCAGCGGTCGCTGCGGCATCCAGCTGGCCCGACACGCTGCGCACGCGTGAGGCCGCCACCCTGGCGCTGACGCGGCTGGCGCGGCGGCAGTCCGCCAGCGCCGACGCGGCCTGGCAAAACCTGCAGACGCATTTCACTTTCAGCCCCTCGCAGCGCGACCTGATCCTGCGCACGCTGGCGCTGTTTCACGCCACCGACTTCAACGAAAACGCGCTGAACCGCCTGATCGACCTGCCCGCCGCCGCACAGAGCGACGCCACGCGCGAGTGGCGCGCACGCATCGCACTGGCGCAGCAGGACTGGAACGCCGTGCTGGATGCGATCGCGGCGATGAGCGACACCCAGAAAGCCGACGGTGAATGGCGCTACTTCCGCGCCCGCGCGCTGGCGGCGCTGAATCGCAGCAGCGAGGCGCAATCGGCGTTTGGCGCGCTGGCCAGGGAGCCCACCTTCTTCGGCTTTATGGCCGCGGACAAACTCAACCAACCCTACGCCATCTGCCCGCTGCAGCTGGCCGGTGATCCGCAGCGCGAGCAGGCGCTGCTGGCGCGGCCCGCGCTGCTGCGCGCCTTCGAGCTTTACGCCGTCGGTCTGCCCAAGCTGGCCCGGCGCGAGTGGTCACGCGCGGTGCAGGGCGACGACCCGACGACGCTTCGACTTGCCGCCGATCTGGCCAACCAGCGCGGCTGGTACGACCGCGCGGTGTTCAGCCTCAGCAGCGGCGACGCGCTGCGGCTGTACGACCTGCGCTTTCCGCTGGCCAGCCAGGACGGCGTGGTACCGCAGGCGGCCCAGGCGGGTATCGAGCCGGCCTGGGCCTACGGCATTCTCCGTGCGGAAAGTGCGTGGATGACCGACGCGCGCTCAGGCGCCGATGCACGCGGGCTGATGCAGCTGGTGCCGGGCACGGCGGCGATGGTCGCGCGCAGCAACGGACTGAACTGGAACGGCGGCGATTCGCTGTACGACCCGACGGTGAACATCACCCTGGGCACGCGCTATCTCGCCCAGCTGGCCGGCCGCTACAACGGCGCGCCGTGGCTGGGCAGCGCCGCCTACAACGCCGGCCCGAACAAACTCGACCAGTGGCTGGCCGCGCGCGGCACGCTGACGCCGGACGTGTTCGTCGCCACCATGCCGTACAAGGAAACCCGCGAATACGTGGCGCGCGTGATGGCCTTCAGCGTGATCTACGACTGGCGACTCAACGGTAACGCCGTACCGCTGGCCAGTCGCATGAGCCCGATCGGGCAGGCGTATGAACTGCCTAACGCGATGACCGTGAAGCGCTCCATCGACTGCCCGCCCAGCGCGGTCATCGACAAGTCGGAAGGCACGCCGGCACCTATTCCCGCGCCAGCGCCAGCCATCACGCCGGCTGGCGCATCATCCACTCCCGGCTCGTCACCCTGAAGCGCCATACTTGCTGACGCCGTCCACCCCTTTCGAGACATCGCAGGATTCACACCCATGGCCGCACAGAAAATCGTCATCCTCGGCGGCACCGGTTTCGTCGGCAGCCACCTCGTTCCCCGACTCGCCGCCGACGGCCACCACATCGTGATGCTGAGCCGCAACCGCGAGCAGCATCGTGCGCTGGGCGTGCTGCCCAATGTCGTCATCCGCACCGCGGACGTCTATAACGACGAGGTGCTGCGCAAGGAATTCACCGGCGCAGATGCGGTGATCAACCTCGTCGGCATTCTCAACGCCAGCGGCCCGCACAGCTTTCAGCGCGCGCACGTGGAACTGACCAAACGCGTGATCGCTGCCTGCCACGCCAGCGGCGTCGCGCGCCTGCACCAGATGAGTTCGCTGAAGGCGGGCCAGGGCCTGTCGCAATACCTGAAGACGCGCGGCGAGGCCGAATCGCTGGTCAAGGCCTCCTCGCTCGAATGGACGATTTACCAGCCCAGCGTGATCTTCGGCCCCGGCGATGGTCTGGTCAGCCGCTTCGCGTCGCTGCTGAAAAAACTGCCGGTGTTTCCTCTGGCGCGGGCCAAATCGCGGATGGCGCCGACCTATGTCGGCGACGTCTGCGAAGCCATCGCCCGCTGCGCTGCCAGCGACAAGCTCGGCAAACGCAGCAGCTTCGAACTTTACGGACCCGAAGTGCTCACTCTGGGCGAGATCGTGCGCGGGATCAGCGACGCGTCCGGCTTGAAGCGCACCATCATCGCGCTGCCCGACAGCCTGGGCCGCCTGCAGGCGCAGGTCGCCGGCCTGTTGCCCGGCAAACCGTTTTCGCTCGACAACTTTCTTTCACTGCGCACCGACTCCGTCGGCAAGACCGACGGCTACGCCACGCTCGGCATCGTGCCGCAACCGTTCACCCCGTGGCTGCCGCGACTGATCCACGG
>CBAAAD010000157.1:0-3372 GCA_964658785.1 uncultured Methylobacterium sp. | reverse complement strand
CGCAGGGCTACCGGCCTGTCGGCAAGGATTTTCCGGTATTTCTGCATCCGCGCAGTGGCGAGGAGTACGCGCTGGCACGAACCGAGCGCAAGACCGGCCGCGGCTATCACGGCTTCGTGTTTCAGGCCGATGCGACGGTGACGCTGGAGCAGGATCTGGCGCGGCGCGACCTCACCATCAACGCGATCGCGCAGGACGAAGACGGCGCGCTGACCGATCCGTATCACGGCGTGCGCGATATCGAGGCGCGCGTGCTGCGGCACGTGTCCGAGGCGTTTGTCGAAGACCCCGTGCGCGTGCTGCGGGTAGCGCGCTTCGCTGCGCGCTTTGCGCCGCTGGGCTTCACCGTAGCCGACGAAACCATGGCGCTGATGCAGCAGATGGTGCGCGACGGCGAGATCGATCACCTCGTGCGCGAGCGCGTGTGGGCGGAAACGCGCAAGGCGCTGGCCGAACCGCAGCCGTCCGCGTTCTTGCGCGTGCTGCGCGCGTGCGGTGCGCTGGCCGTTCTGTTTCCCGAAATCGACGCACTCTACGGCGTGCCGCAGCGGGCGGAGTTCCACCCCGAGATCGACACCGGCGTGCATGTGGAAATGGTGCTTGATGCCGCGGCGCGTATCGCGCCCGGAAACGACATTGTCGGCTTCTGCGCGCTCACGCACGATCTGGGTAAGGCGCTGACACCGGCAGATGAGCTGCCGCGGCATGTGGGCCACGAGTATCGTGGCGTGGCGCCGCTGCGCGCGCTGGCCGAGCGGCTGAAGGTGCCGACCGAGCACGCGGCGCTGGCCGAACAGGTGTGCCGCGAACATCTCAACGCGCATCGCGCCTTCGAGCTGAAGCCCGCCACGGTGCTGAAGCTCCTCAATGCGCTGGATGCGCTGCGCAGGCCGGCAAGGCTCGACCTTTTTCTTGCGGCCTGCGAGGCCGACAAGCGCGGCCGGCTGGGTCATGAAGACGACGCCTATCCGCAGGCCGATTACCTGCGCGCAGCGTGCAGCGCAGCGGCGACGATCGATGCGAGCGGCTTTCTGGCCAAGGGACTGGTCGGCCCGGCGATCGGTGCAGCGATGAATCAGGCGCGCATTGAAGCGATTGCGCGCATGAAAACTGAACGCTCGTAAATCCGTCACGTTGTATAAAGTCAGGATAAACAGCGCCCGGAACGAGCGCTGATCGGCCTATTCTTTTGATTTGGAGTCACCCGTGCCGCGAGCTTTCACCACGGTCTCACCCATGCGTCAGCGCTTTCGCCCCCTGCTGTGGCTGGCCGTCACCTTTATCGTGATCGCTCTGGCCACCCGCGTGGCGCTGCTGGTGATGTCCGGCACCGACGTGTCGCACAGTCCGCTGAACCTGCTCTACAGCTTCGGCGTGGGGCTGGGTTATGACCTGATCACGTTTATCTACGTGGCGTGGCCGATGGTGCTTTTCCTGTGGCTGGTGCCGGCGCGGCGCGCGCGGATTTCCGGTCTGGGGCAGTGGTTGCTGTACCTGCTGGGCATGGCCGCGCTGTACGCGGCCTGCCTGGGCCTGGTGTACCTGTGCTGGCACGTGCACGTGCACGAGTCGTGGCCGCTGGTGATTCTGTTTCTGTTTTTTCTGCCGATGCCGGCGCTCGCTTACTCCGGACGCAGCGGCCAGTGGTCGATGTATCTGATGGGCATCGTGCTGCTGTACGGCCTGCTGTTTGTGGCAGCGTGCGAGCTGGTGTTCTGGAACGAGTTCAGCGTGCGCTTCAACTTTATTGCGGTGGATTATCTGGTCTATACGACCGAGGTGATCGGCAACATCCGCGAGTCGTATCCGATCTTCACCTGGCTGGGCCTGCTGGTGCTCGCCACGCTGGTGGTGTTTGCGCTGAGCAAGCGCGGCCTGCGCACGCGCGACGACGGCACCCGCTTCTGGCAGCGCGGCAGCGTGGCGCTGCTGTGGCTGGTGCTGACGGTGCTGTCGCTGTTCACCGTCAACGGCAGCATGAAAGACCAGACCCGCAACAGCTACGTCAACGAACTGGCCGGCAACGGCATTTACCAGTTTTTTGCCGCGTTCCGCAGCTCGCATCTGGACTACGCGAAGTTTTATCGCACGCTGCCCGACGATAAGGCCTTCAATATTCTGCGCGAGCAGCTGAAGACGCCGGACGCCACGTTCGTTAGCAGCGATCCGCAGGACCTCACGCGCGAGATCCGGCACATCGGCGATGAGAAGCATCTCAACGTGGTGCTGATCAGCGTGGAGAGCCTGTCCGGCGATTACCTGGGCACCTTCGGCAACAAGGAAAACCTCACGCCGTACCTGGATTCGCTGGTCGGCCAAAGTGTGTTTTTCGACAACCTCTACGCCAACGGCACGCGCACGGTGCGCGGGCTGGAAGCGCTGTCGCTGTCGGTGCCGCCGACGCCGGGCGACTCGCTGATCCGCGAGCACCACAACGAGAATCTGTTTTCGCTGGCCGATGTCTTCAACGATCGCGGTTACCAGTCGGACTTTGTCTACGGTGGCTACGGCTACTTCGACAACATGAATTATTTCTTCAGCCACAACGGCTACCGCACCGTGGACCGCGGCGATATTCCGAAGGATGCGCCGATCCACAGTCAGAACGTATGGGGCGTGTCGGACGAAGATCTGTACACGCTGGCGCTGCAGCAGATGGACGATATCCACAGCGACGGCAAGCCGTTCTTCCTGCACATCATGACCACCTCCAACCACCGGCCGTATACCTATCCGGCGGGCCGCGTTTCGCAGGTGAGCCCGTCACGACCCGGTTCGGTCGCGTACACCGACTGGTCGATCAAGGACTTCATCGCGCGCGCGCGCAGCAAGCCCTACTTCGACAACACCGTGTTCGTGATCACCGCCGACCACTGCGCCTCCAGCGCCGGCAAGACCACGCTGCCGATCAACCGCTACCACATTCCGCTGTGGATCTATTCGCCAAAGAATTTCCCGCCGCAGCGCGTAAAGCAACTGATGGGCCAGCTGGACATCCCGCCGACACTGCTGGGCATGCTCAACTTCAGTTATCGCACGCGCTTCTTCGGCCAGGACGTGTTCCAGCTGCCGCCAAACGGCGGACATGCTTTGCCCGGCACGTACGAAAAGCTCGGCTATCTGCGCGACAACGCGCTCACTGTGCTGGAGCCGCAGCGCAAGCTGGAGCAGTTCACGCCGGACTACGCCACCGGTGGCGCCACGCCGATCAATCCGCAGAACCAGGCCCTGATCGACCAGGCGGTGGCCTATTACCAGATCGCCAGCGAGCTGTTCCGCCGCGGCCAGCTGGCGCGTCGGTCCAGCGATTCGACTTCGGTAACGCCGTTGCCGGTGCCGCCGCCGGCACCGGCCAAACCGGGCACCTTGCCT
>CBAAAD010000156.1:0-6920 GCA_964658785.1 uncultured Methylobacterium sp. | reverse complement strand
CTGAATATCGCCTCGACCCGCGTGGTGCTGCTGCATGGCCACGATGGCCCGGGCGCGGCCGGCAAGGTGATCGAGGCCTTCGGCGAATTCGTGATCGGCGGCAATTTCGCGGTCGGCCTGGTGGTGTTCGCGATCCTCACCATCATCAACTTCGTGGTGATCACCAAGGGCGCCACGCGCGTGTCCGAAGTGACCGCGCGCTTCACCCTGGACTCGATGCCCGGCAAGCAGATGGCGATCGACGCCGATCTCAACGCCGGCCTGCTGACCCAGGATCAGGCGCGCGAGCGCCGGCAGGAAGTGCGCGAAGAGGCGGACTTCTACGGCTCGATGGACGGCGCCTCCAAATTCGTGCGCGGCGATGCCACGGCCGGCATCCTGATCCTGCTGATCAATATCGTCGGCGGTTTTTTCGTCGGCATCATGCAGCACGGTCTTTCCGCCGGCGAAGCGGCGCGCACGTATACGCTGCTGACCATCGGTGACGGTCTGGTGGCGCAGGTGCCTTCGCTGATGCTGTCGGTCGCCACGGCGGTCATCGTGACGCGCGTGTCCAAATCGCAGGACATGGGCAAGCAGGTCATTGGTCAGGTGTTCGCGCAGCCGCGCGCGCTGGCCGTCGCCGGCGTGGTGCTGCTGGTGATGGGTCTGATTCCCGGCATGCCGAACATCGCATTTCTTATTCTGGCGGCAGCGTGCGGATCGGCCGGCTGGATGATGAAACGGCGCGACGCCGAAGCAAAGGCAGGCGTGGCCAAGGCAGCCGCCGAGGCGCTGCCGGCACCGGTGCCGTCCGAGCGGCTGGAGCTGGGCTGGGAAGATGTTGCCAGCGTGGACCCGGTCGGCCTGGAGGTCGGCTACCGGCTGATTCCGCTGGTCGACAAGAACCAGGGCGGCGAGCTGATGGGCCGGATCAAATCGGTGCGCCGCAAGCTCTCGCAGGAACTGGGCTTTCTGGTCTCCGCCGTGCACATTCGCGACAACCTGGACCTGGGCCCCAACACCTACCGGATCACCCTGATGGGCGTGCCGATGGGCGAGGCCGAGGTGTATACGGAGCGTTACATGGCGATCAACCCCGGCCGCGTGCACGGCACGTTGCCGGGCCTGACCACGCGTGATCCGGCCTTCGGCCTGGAGGCGGTGTGGATCGAGGGCAGCCAGCGCGACCACGCGCAGAGCCTGGGCTATACGGTGGTCGACCCGGCCACGGTGATCGCCACGCATCTGTCGCATCTGCTGCAGAACCACGCGCACGAACTGCTCAGCCACCAGGATGTCCAGCAGCTGCTGGACCGCCTCGCCACGAGCGCGCCCAAGCTGGTGGAAGATCTCGTGCCCAAGCGGCTGGCGCTGGGCGTGGTGGTGAAGGTGCTGCAGAACCTGCTGGCCGAGCGGGTGCCGATCCGCAATATCCGCAGCATCGTCGAGTCTTTGGCGGAGCACGCCGGGCATAGTCAGGATCCCGGCACGTTGACCGCCTCGGTACGAGTGGCTCTGGGTCGACAGATCGTGCAGGAAATCGCCGGTTTGGGCACCGAAATTCCGGTGCTGACCCTGGCGCCCGAGTTGGAACAGATTTTGCTCAGCTCTCTTTCAAGCAGTGGCGTTGCCGGTGCGGCGGTGGAACCGGGTCTGGCCGACCGTCTGCAGCAGACGGTGGCCGAGGCAGCCCAGCGTCAGGAGGTGAGTGGTGAACCGGCCGTATTGCTGGTTCAACCGCAGCTCCGACCATGGCTGGCCAGGTTTACCCGCCATGTGGCGCAGAACCTGCATGTGCTTGCTTACAACGAGGTGCCGGACAACCGCCGGGTCAGGCTGGTCCAGGCACTGGGTCGCTGAGCGGCGGGGTCGAGAGATGGTTAACGGAGCGCGGCATGAAGTCTGAAAAAACCATGGGGACGGGGCAAATCAAGCCATCCGCGTTCGTCGCCTTCGCGACAGCGGGCCTGCCGTGCCGGAGCCATCGATGAAGATCAAGCGATTCCTTGCCGCTGACATGCGTCAGGCCATGCGCGAGGTGCGTGCGGACCAGGGTGCCGATGCGGTGATCCTGTCCACCCGTCGGCTCGACGACGGCATCGAAATCATCGCGGCCATCGACTACGACGAAACGCTGGTGCGCGAAGCGGCCCGTCACGGTGCACCGATGCCCGACGCCATCGCCAACCAGGCCGTCGCCGAGCGCCGGACGCAGGCCGCGCCGCCGCCGATGCCGGTACCGCCGAGCGAACTGGCCCTGCTGCAGCCGATCGTCGAACAAAACGTGCTCGAAGCGGCGCGCATGCGCACCGAGCTGGGTGGCCTGCGCGAGCTGCTCGAACAGCAGCTGTCGAGCCTCGCCTGGAACGATATGGAACGCCGCCGCCCGATGCGCGCGCGCGTGCTGCGCGACATGACGCGCCTGGGTATCGAAACTGACGTGGCGCGCCAGCTGATCGAAGAACTGCCCGAGCAGCTGAGCGCCGATCAGGCGCGCTATCTGCCGCTGGGTCTGCTCAGCCGCAATCTGAAAGTGAGCGGCCGCGATCTGGCCGAAACCGGCGGCGTCACCGCGCTGGTCGGGTCAACCGGGGTGGGCAAGACCACCACGGTCGCCAAGCTGGCCGCCCGCGCGGTCATGCGCCACGGCCCGGGCAAGGTCGCGCTGATCAGCACCGACCATTACCGCATCGGCGCGGCGGCGCAGCTGGAGCATTACGGCCGCCTGCTCGGCGTGCGCGTTTACTCGGCGCACGATGCCGCCAGTCTGGCGCACGCGCTGGACAGCCTGCGCGAGCATCACACCGTGCTGATCGACACCGCCGGCGTCGCCGGCAGCGACCCGCGCCTCGAGCAACAGATGCAGGTGCTGCGCCAGGTCAACCGGCTCGGGCAGTTGCGCACCTGTCTGGTGCTGGCGGCGAATGCGCAGGCGTCGTCGCTGGACGACTCGGTGCGCGCCTATCTCCCGCTGCAGCCGCAGGCATGCATCGTCACCAAGCTGGACGAAGCGCCCAGCCTGGGCGGCGTGCTGTCGGTGCTGATCCGTCACCGCCTGCCGCTGGACTGCACGACGGACGGCCAGCGCGTCCCCGAAGACATCAGCGCGGCTGACGCGCGCGTGCTGGTGTGCCGCGCCGCGCAGGTTCAACGGCGCCTGACCCCCGCGGTCGACGATGTGGAAATGGCCGAGCGGTTCGGTCTTGCGGTGGCAAGTCTATGAATGGGGCTATTCCGATGGATCAAGCCTGGGGCTTGCAGAATCTGTTTACCGCGCCGGCGCCGGCGCGCCCGCGCGATGCCGACGTATCGCACCAGGCATCCAGTCTGCGTGGCATGGCGCCGCCACGGCGCCCGACGCGCACGCTCACCGTGGCTGCGGGCAAGGGCGGCGTGGGCAAGACGACGGTTGCGGTCAACCTGGCCATGGCGATGTCGATGGCCGGCCGCGACGTGATGCTGTTCGACGCCGACATGAGCGTCGCCAACGTCGATGTGCAACTGGGCCTGACGCCGCTGCGGCACGTCGGGCACATGCTGGAGGGCAACTGCACGCTGCAGGAGCTGATCATTCCCGGCCCGCATAGGCTGAAAGTGGTGCCCGGCGGATCGGGCGCGCGCCAGCTGGCGCAGATGTGCAATGGCGAGCATGCCGCCGTGATTCGCGCCTTCGATGATCTGATTCTTCCACCGGAGTATCTGGTGGTGGATACCGCCGCCGGCGTCGCGGACGACGTGATGATGTTTGCCGCCGCGGCCGACGATGTGCTGGTCGTGGTGTGTGACGAACCGGCGTCGATCACCGATGCGTACGCGTTGATCAAATTGCTCAGCCGTGATTTTGGCGTGCGGCGATTCCACGTGGTTACCAACATGGTGCGGCACGCCGGCGAAGCGCGGCGTCTTTACGAAAAGCTGGCCCGGGTCAGCGAGCGCTTTCTCGACGTGGCGCTGAGTTTCATGGGCGCAGTGCCGTATGACGAGCGTCTGCGCCAGGCGATCAAGCGTCAGAGCGCGGTGGTCGATCTGTGGCCATCGAGTCGTTCGGCGATGGGATTCAAGCAAATGGCCAATGCGGTCGATACATGGCAAGAGCCCTTGTATCCGGATCTTGGTCGGATCGCTTTTTTCAGCGGTCAGAACGCTTCGGCGGCGGGGTGGTGATGATGAGCGTTGCTTCGGAATACCTACAGCTACAGCGTGCAGAAGCCGATCAGCTGGTGAGGCAGCATGCGCCGCTTGTGCGTCGCATCGCCTACCACTTGATGGGGCGCTTGCCACCCAGTGTGGATGTGGGCGATCTGGTGCAGGCCGGCATGATCGGTTTGCTGGAGGCCGCGCGCAATTTCGCTACCGATCGCTCGGCGAGTTTCGAAACCTATGCGGGTATTCGAATTCGCGGCGCGATGCTCGATGAGTTGCGGCGTACGGACTGGACCCCGCGATCGGTGCATCGCAAGGCCCGTGAAGTGGCCGAAGTGGTGCGCAAGATCGAGAACGAGACAGGCGCGGATGCCGAAGGTGCCGAGGTGATGCGGCGTTTGGGCATGAGTGTCGAGGAGTATCACCAGGTGCTAGCCGATGCGGCCGGCGCCCGCCTGCTGAGCCTGACGGCGCCTGACGACGGCGACGGTGGCGAAGGCAGCGGCGCGATGGACATCATCGACCAGACCGGCCTGAGCCCGCAGGAGCGGATCGAGCGCAGCGGCATGCGCAAGGCGCTGGCCAAGGCGGTGGGTACCTTGCCGGATCGCGAACAGCTGGTGATGTCGTTGTATTACGAGCAGGAATTGAATCTGAAAGAAATCGGTTTGGTACTGGGTGTGACCGAGTCACGCGTATGCCAGATCCACGGACAGGCGCTGATCAGGCTGCGCGCGCGCATGGGCGCATGGTGTGACAACGACGGCTAGTGACGTGTGGCAGGTTTCGGGCAGCACCGCTTGAACGATGGAGATGGAAAGAACGACGGTTGACGAGTGGTGCATGTGACGCCGGGTGGCGTGCCGAGGTCGGCCTTGGCGACGAGTTGGCGAGGGTCGTCGTCAGCGTTGATGGCGGACCGCACGTTTTTGATTTCATGCGCTGCCCGGTCGTTCCGGGCAGGGCGAGTGGAGAAAAAGTTTGGACAAGAATATGAAAATCCTGGTGGTCGATGACTTTTCCACCATGCGTCGCATCGTTCGCAACCTGCTGGTGGAGCTGGG
Source organism: uncultured Methylobacterium sp. (assembly GCA_964658785.1). Lineage (GTDB taxonomy): Bacteria > Pseudomonadota > Gammaproteobacteria > Xanthomonadales > Rhodanobacteraceae > Rhodanobacter. The sequence goes on along the minus strand of CBAAAD010000156.1, from coordinate 1,731 downwards.
CTTCAGCAACCCGCTGATCCAGGAGGCTGACGACGGCGAAAACGCGCTGGCACTGATGCGCGCCAACACGTTCGACATGGTCGTCACCGACTGGAATATGCCCAACATGACCGGCATCGATCTGCTGCGCGCCATTCGCGCCGAACCCAAATGGAAGGGGCTCCCGGTGCTCATGGTGACCGCGGAAAACAATCGCGAGCAGATCATCGCCGCCGCCCAGGCGGGCGTAAATGGCTACATCGTCAAGCCGTTCACGGCGATCACGCTGCGTGAAAAGCTTGAAAAAATCTTCGAGCGTCTGGCCGCCGCGGGAGCCTCCGCATGAGCGCGATACAGCCCGAACTGATTGAGAGCATGCCCCCCGAAGTGCTGGCCCTGCTGAACAGCGAGGACGGCCCCGCCTTCGAGCAGGCGCTGGACAGCATGGTGCGTCAGCGCGAGCAGCATTTGTTCCGCGCGCTGGGTCTGCTCGCCCGCGATCTTCATGGCGCCATGCGCCGCCTCGGCGGCGAGCTGACGTTTGAAGGCATGCCGGACAGCATGGCCGACGCGCGCAAGCATCTGGTCGAAGTGCTCGACATGAGCGCGCAGGCGGCCCATCGCAGCATCGACTTTGCCGACCGCATGCGTCCGCAAGCTGTCGCCTTGTCCGTCAATGCGGCCGAAGTCCTCGATTTCAGCAACAGCGAGACCGACCCGGCGACAATTCTCGCGCATCAGGCGCTGGCCTTTGCCGAGAAATGCGGCGAAGGGCTGGACGACATGGTGATGGCGCAGTCCTGGCAGGATCTGTCCGGCCAGCGCATCAAAAAAGTCGTCGGTTTTATCGAGTCGGTGGAAACCTCGCTGCTCGAACTGGTGCGCCTGACCGGTTCGCTGGCCACCGGCGACAAGCCCGAGGCGGCGGTCAAGGTTTCCAGCCAGGACGACGCCGATCGTCTGCTCAGCGAGTTTGGATTCTGACGGATACCCCTGATGGATCCCACGTTCGACAGTGAACTGCGCGATGATTTTCTGGTGGAGGCCGGAGAGCTGATCATGCGGCTGGGCGATCAGCTCATCCAGCTGGAAACCTCGCCGCTGGACCGCGAACTGCTGAACGGCGTATTCCGTGTTTTCCACACGGTCAAGGGCGGCGCGGGGTTTCTTGCCCTCGACCCGATGGTGCAGCTGTGTCACCACGCCGAAGAGTTGCTCAACGAAGCGCGTAACGGTGCGGTGGTGCTCGGCTCGGCGCACATGGACGCGCTGCTCGAAGCGCTCGACCAGCTCAACGGGATGATGGATGCGTTGAACGGTGCGATGCCGTTAACGCCTGCGCCGAAGTCTCTGCTGAATCGTCTGCAACCCGTCGCCGGCGAACCGGAAATCGGCAGCGCCAGCGTCGCGATGGACGATGTCCACGTGGATACTGTCGAGCAGGCCTTCGAGGCCATGCTGGACGGCATGCGCGAAGCGCCGTCCGTCGCGGCAAGCACCGGCGGCCCGATCGACGACAGCGAATTCGAGGCGCTGCTCGATAGCCTTTACGGCACCGGTGTTGCGCCGGGCGCGGAGGCTGCCGACGCGCCTGCGCCGCCTGTTGCCGACGGCGTTCGGCCCTCGGCGGACGGCCCGATCGACGTCGATGAATTCGAAGCGCTGCTGGATGCGCTGCACGGGAAAGGTGCGGCGCCGGGCGCGACGGCTACCGCAGGCGCCGGCCCGCTGCCGGAGCCTGTCGCCGTCGCA
>CBAAAD010000155.1:0-6933 GCA_964658785.1 uncultured Methylobacterium sp. | reverse complement strand
AACCGACCATGTGCGCGACGCCGGCCCGCTCGGCGGCTTCGGCCATCTGCAGCGACTCGGCCGGCGTGCAGCCCAGCGGTTTTTCGCACAACACGTGCTTGCCTTGCGCGATGGCCGCCAGCGCCATCGGCAGATGCGTGCGCGGCGGCGTGGCGATCACCACGGCGTCGATGTCGGGATCGTTCACCAGGGTTTGCCAGTCGCCAGTCGAACGCCGCCAGCCCCAGGCCTGTGCGTGCTCGTGTGCGCCGGCGTCGGTTGATGTGGCCAGCATTTCGCACACCGGCGACAGCGGCGTATCGAACACGGTTCGCACCGACTGCCATGCCAGCGTATGCGCCTTGCCCATGTAGCCGGCGCCGATCAGGCCGATTCGCAGCTGTGTCATCGCCATTCCTCGTAGGTGACTTGTCGACTCTACGCATGCTGCAGTGCGCTTTGCAAGCGCTTGCAATATGGCGTAGCGTTTGTCTCGGTCATCCAGTTTTCCAATCTGAGGAACGCCTCGTGTCTACACTCACTGCGCACGCACCTGCTGTGGTTACCGGTTCGACCATCGTCGATGCCGCGCATCTCGATGTTGACGCTGTCGTGCGCGAACTGTTTGACGGCTCCGGCGCGGTGACCGTGCGTGGCCTGTTCTCGCCGGAAGAGATTGCGCAGGCGCGCGAGGTGGTGATGCGCGAGTCCGAATCGTCCGCGCCCAAGGTTACGCATTTCCAGGGCGCGGCGGGCAAGGCCGGCACCATCGATCTGCAGCGGCGCGTGTGGAATCTGCTGGCCAAGGGCGAGGTGTTTTCGCGCATGGCAGCGCACCCGGTGCTGATGGAGGTGATGCGCGCTTTTCTCGGTAGCGGTTTCACCATGGGCTCGATCGCGGCCAACCGCATTCTGCCTGGCGGGCCAGGGCAGGAGCCGCATATTGATTATCCTTATTGGGACTACCACGCGCCGCAGACGCATCCGGCCCGCCTCAACCCGAGCTTCCCGTTGAATGCGCAGGCCACCATCATGCTCGATCCCTTCACCGCGGAAACCGGTGCCACGGCGTACTTCCCTGGTTCGCAGCGCGAGCTGCACTATCCGGTGGAGAGCGACCACTTCTACGATCGCTGCGAACGCATGCTGGGCGAGCCCGGCGATACGGTGATCTTCTTCGGCGCGGTATGGCATTGCGCCATGCCCAATCTGTCGACTCAGGATCGCTCGGCAATCCTGATCCAGTACCTGCCCAAGTGGGTCAAGCCGATGGAGAACCTGCCGGCGGCACTGCCGGCCGAGTTTATCGCGCAGGCGAGCCCGGATATGCGCCAGCTGCTGGGGCTGGAATTTCCGTATCCGGAGATACTCGACAGCGCCAGGGCCGGCAACACGGAAGGCCGCATGAGTTAGGGCATGCTGATCGAGTAGCGAATGACGTTGGCACCAGCAACGTAGCGCACGCCCACACTGTTCACCCTGAGCGTAGCGCAGCGGAGTCGAAGGGCCGGATGCCCGGACAGCGCGAGTTACCCTTCGACTCCGGCCTTCGGCCTGCGCTCAGGGCGAACGGGTGGACAGTATGCGGAGCGGACCAGCGGCTGCTTGCCGAATGTGGTTGGCTGTTTGGTTTGGCCTGTGTTCGAAAGAGCAATGCTGATCGACTAGCAAATGACGCTGGCACCAGCAACCATTGCGCACGCCTACACCGTTCACCCTGAGCGTAGCGCAGCGGAGTCGAAGGGCTGGATGCCTGGACAGCGCGAGTTACCCTTCGACTCCGGCCTTTGGCCTGCGCTCAGGGCGAACGGGTGGACAGTATGCCCAAAAGGGAACAGCCAGCGACTTGCCGTACGTTGTTGGCCGTTTGGTTCGGCTTGGGTTCGACGGAACGCTTTGCGCGGTTGGCAAGAGATCGTTCCGGCACAACATCAGCTATTGCTGCTCTGGCTCAGCCGTCGATAGATCGTGCTGCGACTGACGCCGAGCTTGCGTGCGGCAGCGGCCACGTTGCCATCGCAGGTGGCAATCGCATCGTCGATGGCGTGCAGCTCGATTGATTCAAGGCTCCCCGACGTGGACGCACCGGAGTGCGAAAGCGCCGGCACTGCGCTTTGCGTCTGCAGCTCCGCCGGCAGATCACGTCGGGTCAATACCGATCCGACATTGCCAAGCGCCATCAGGCTGCGCAGCAGGCCGACCAGCTGGCGCAGATTGCCTGGCCAGCGGCGACTGGCCAGGTCAACTACCAGTTCCGGATGCAGGTGCATCGGAATCTGGTCGCCACCCAGCGCACGCCACAGCTGCTCGATGACGGAGGCCAGATCCACGTGCTCGTGCAGCGCGGGCAGTCGTAGCGTCGACTGCGCGATGCGGTAATACAGATCGGAACGAAACTCGCCGCGCTCGGCCGCTGCGGCGAGGTCGCGATGCGTGGCGGCGATCACGGTGACGTCGATCGGATGCGCGCGGCTGCCGCCGAGCGGCGTGACCTCACGCTCCTGCAGCACGCGCAGCAGTCGGCTCTGCATCGCCAGCGGCATGTCGCCGAGCTCGTCGAGAAACAGCGTACCGCCATCGGCTTCGCGCAGCAGGCCGGGCGAGCCGTCGCGGCGGGCGCCGGTGAAGGCGCCGGGCAGGTAGCCGAACAGCTCCGACTCGATCAGGCTTTCGGGCAGGGCCGCGCAGTTCACTGCGATGAACGGTGCGCCGGCGCGTGCGCTGCGCCGGTGCAGTTCGCGTGCCACCACTTCCTTGCCGGTGCCGGTTTCGCCCTGCAGCAGCAGCGGAATATCGGCATCGAGCAGGCGCACGCTGCGATCAATCGCCTCATTCATTGTCGCCGAGAAAACCGGTGCCGGCGAACGCAGCGGCTTGACGTGCGTACTCCGCTGCACGTCTATGCTTTGTCGCGTACGCGAGGGCGCGCTGCTTTGCCGAGGCATGTCGCGGCGCGCATGCACCATTTCGCCACTCTGGCAGCGCATGCCGGCCACGCTGCCGGGGCGAGGCAAGGCCGAGGCAAACAGCTCGTAGTAGCGGCGCTTGCCCAGTTCACTCCAGTCCATGCCGAGCAGTCGCAGCGCGTGGCGGTTGGCGGCGACCAGCTTGTGCGCCTCGAACACCAGCATGCCCTCGCGCGCGGTGCCGAGCAGCGCCGCATCCGGCTGGATGCGCACGATGTCCGAACCTTCAAAATCGCTTTCGAACAATCGATGTTCTATCTGCTCCACCGCCAGCTGCACCATGCCCAGCGCGTGCAGATGATGCGATGAGGATTCGCCGGAAAGATCGAGCACGCCGACCACCTCACCGTGCGGATCGAAAATCGGCGAGGCGGAGCAGCTCAGCACCTTGTGCGGTGCGTAATAGTGCTCGCCGCCGCGCACTTCGATGGCGCGACGTTCGATCAGCGCGGTGCCGATCGCATTGGTACCGGTGGCCGCTTCGCTCCACGGGGCGCCCGGGCGCAGCGAGACGCGCGCCGCCTTGTCCAGAAAGTCGGCATTGCCCAGCGCGTCGAGAATGAATCCATTGGGTGCGGTAAGCACCACTATGCTGCCGGCGTGGTTGGCGCTGGCGTACAGCGCTTCGAGTTCGGGCCGGCACAAGCGCCGCAGTGCTTCGTGCTCCTCCTGCATCTCCCCGAGCTGATGCCGCTCGATCGGCATCACGCTGGGGCGTTCGTCCGCGACCAGCCCCTGCATGCGGCAGCGACGCCAGGACGCCAGGATGGTGTCCGACACCAGGCCGCGTGGCTCCGACCCGCTGTCGAAGAAGCTGCGACGTGCGGTGTTGATGGATTCGGTGAAACCGGTATGCCGCATGGGTTGTCTCGTGTGTCGCAATCTGCGACACCTCCAGAAGGTGTGTTTCGATACAAAACATACGGCGAGACAAAGTGCAACAAGCGCGCGGACGAATATGTTGCTGCGCTGCAGCGATTCGAAAAATTTTCCCGGTGGCTGTGCGATGCGGTCGGTTGGCACAGTGCAACACGACGAATTTTTTTCGTGGTCTGGCATGGCTCCTGCTCTGACGTCTGTACCTTTCCCAGACGCGGAGCGCTAATCCATGACCAAGCTTGAGCAGCAACACCTCGCCGTGCAGGTTCCCTTCAAGCAGCGCTATGGCAACTTCATCGGTGGCAAATGGGTCGAGCCAAAAGGCGGCAAGTATTTCGACAACATCACACCGATCACCGGTCATCCGTTCTGCGAGATTCCGCGCTCCGACAAGGACGACGTGGAAGCCGCACTCGACGCCGCGCATGCCGCCAAGGACGCCTGGGGCAAGACTTCGGTCACCGAGCGCGCGCGCATCCTCAATCTGATTGCCGACCGCATGGAGCAGAACCTCGAAGTCATCGCGTACGCGGAGACCTGGGACAACGGCAAGCCGATTCGCGAAACCCTCAATGCCGACGTACCGCTGGCCATCGACCACTTCCGCTATTTCGCCAGCTGCATCCGGGCGCAGGAAGGCTCGATGGGCGAAATCGACAACGACACCGTGTCCTACCAGTTCCACGAGCCGCTCGGCGTGGTCGGCCAGATCATTCCGTGGAACTTTCCGCTGCTGATGGCGTGCTGGAAGCTGGCACCCGCACTGGCCGCAGGCAACTGCGTGGTGCTGAAGCCGGCCGAGCAGACGCCGGTAAGCATTTTGATCTGGGCCGAAATCGTCGGTGATCTGCTGCCGCCGGGCGTGCTCAATATCGTCAACGGCTTCGGCCTGGAAGCGGGCAAGCCGCTGGCCTCGAGCAGCCGCATCGCCAAGATCGCCTTCACCGGCGAAACCACCACCGGTCGTCTGATCAGCCAGTACGCCAGCCAGAACCTGATTCCGGTGACGCTGGAGCTCGGCGGCAAGTCGCCGAACATCTTCTTCGCCGACGTGATGGACGAGGACGACGATTTTCTCGACAAGGCGATCGAAGGTTTCGTGCTGTTCGCCTTCAACCAGGGCGAGGTCTGCACCTGCCCGAGTCGTGCGCTGATCCACGAATCGATCTACGATAAATTTATGGAGCGTGCGCTCAAGCGCGTGGCGGCGATCAAGCAGGGCAACCCGCTCGATCCGACCACGATGGTCGGCGCGCAGGCGTCCGGCGAGCAGATGGAGAAGATTCTTTCCTACTTCGACATCGGCAAGCAGGAAGGCGCCAAGGTGCTGATCGGCGGCGAGCGCCAGATCGTCGACGGTGAATTCAAGGACGGCTACTACGTCAAGCCGACCGTATTTTTCGGCCACAACAAGATGCGCGTGTTCCAGGAAGAAATTTTCGGCCCCGTGGTTTCCGTCACCACCTTCAAGGACGACGCCGAAGCGCTGGAGATTGCGAACGACACGCTGTACGGCCTTGGCGCCGGCGTGTGGACGCGCAACGGCACGCGGGCCTATCGCTTTGGCCGCGGCATCCAGGCCGGCCGCGTGTGGACCAACTGCTACCACGCCTATCCGGCGCACGCCGCGTTCGGTGGCTACAAGCAGTCGGGTATCGGTCGCGAGAATCACAAGATGATGCTCGACCACTATCAGCAGACCAAGAACCTCCTGGTCAGCTACTCGCCGAAAAAGCTGGGCTTTTTCTAAGCGCTCCAATCACGGAAGGCCACCCGGCCTTCCGTGATTCGCACCGCCGCGTTTCGCGGCGGCCGTCATGCCCAACACGTCGTATCCGCCGACTCACTGTCGATGGCGGCTAGGCGCTTGTACGCGTCTGAAACATGTTCAAACGAGGCAACGACAGAAAGCGAAACACTGGCGGGGGTCAGTGAATCGTTTACGCACGAATCACTTATCAACGAGGGGAAGGGATCATGAAAAAGATCAAGGGACAAAACCGGATGCAGCAACGTCAGCACATGTCTCGCCGCAGCCTGCCGGCTGGCGCCGCACTGCTGGGGCTGGCGATGTGTCCGTTGGCGGCCAGTGCCACCGAGTTCAGCGGCAACAACTGGAACGTGGACATCAGCGGCTTCGTCAACGCGTACTACACGACCGTCAGCTGCCACGGTGACAACGTCGGCGGCACCGCGCTTGCCGGTCGCGCGCTCGGCTGCGGCGGTCAGCAGAACCGCACCACCATCGGCAACGGCCTGCTGCCCGATGCGCTGGTGACCAAGTTCACCACCCAGCAGGAAGGCATCGACATCGGTGCACAGATCGCCATCATGGCGAATGTCGCCACCTCCGACGCATTGGCGGCCAACAGCGGTGTCGACGTGCGCCAGGCGTTTTTCACTTTGGGCACGGCCGATTTCGGCACGGTCAAGCTTGGCCGTGACTACGGCATCTTCGGCTACAACTCGATCATCGGCGACATGACTTTGATCGGTGTGGGCGCACCGGTGCAGGCCACCCAGCGCGGGCGCGTGTCGCTCGGCCATATCGGCGCCGGCTACACGTACGTCGGCAGCTACGGTCAGATCGTCTACACCTCGCCGGGTACCTCGGGCTTCAGCTTCAGCGGCGGCGTGTTCAGCCCGGTCAATAACACCGGCCTTTACGATTCGCGTTCCGCACCGCAGGTGCAAGCGCAGTTCAGCTACACCGGTGGTGGCCTGCATGCGTGGATCGGCGCCAAGACCCAGCGCTTTTACGCGACCGCCGGCTCCGGCGTGATGCCTGCGAGTTTCACCATGGCCGAGGGTGAACTGGGCGCGTCCTACACCATCGGAAAGTTTGGTGTGCTGGGCAACGTGCAGGCAGGCCGCGGCCTGGGCATTTTGGCCGACGGCGATCAGTCCAATGCCAAGGGCCTGAACTACCTGCTGCAGGGCACCTATCAGGCGACCGACAAGCTGAAGCTCGGTCTCAGTGGTGGCGTCAGCAAGAACCGCGAAGACCTGGTCGCCACTGGCGATTTCAAATCCAACAGCAACGTCACCGCCGGCGCGTACTACGCGCTGACCAAGAGCGTGACGCTGAGCTTCGAGCTGTCGCAGAGCC
>CBAAAD010000154.1:0-6934 GCA_964658785.1 uncultured Methylobacterium sp. | reverse complement strand
AGACGTCCGCGCTCACCGCCGGAGAGCGAGCCGACCAGCTTCTGCTGATCGGTGCCCTTGAAGTTGAAGCGGCCGATGTATGCGCGAGACTGCAGCTCGTACCTGCCGATGGTGATGATGTCGGCGCCGCCGGAGACTTCCTGCCACACGTTTTTCTTGGCATCGAGGTTGTCGCGCGACTGGTCGACGTAAGCGAGCTGGACAGTGTGGCCGAGCTTCACTTCGCCCTTGTCCGGCGTTTCCTGGCCGATGATCAGCTTGAACAGGGTCGACTTGCCGGCGCCGTTGGGTCCGATCACGCCAACGATGGCGCCCGGTGGCACCTTGAACGACACGTCGTCGATAAGCAGCTTGTCGCCGAACGACTTGCTGACGTTCTTGAACTCGATCACTTCCTGACCCAGACGCTCGCCCGGCGGAATGTACAGTTCGTTGGTTTCGTTGCGCTTCTGGTACTCGACCGAGTTCAGCTCCTCGAAGCGGTTGATACGCGCCTTGCCCTTGGACTGACGTCCCTTGGCGGCCGAACGCACCCACTCCAGCTCGCGCGCCAGCGCTTTCTGACGGCCCTTTTCGGCGGCCTCTTCGCGGGCCAGACGCTCGCCCTTCTGCTCCAGCCACTCGGTGTAGTTGCCCTTCCACGGAATGCCGCGGCCGCGATCGAGCTCGAGAATCCACTCCGCCGCGTTGTCGAGGAAGTAGCGGTCATGCGTGACCGCTACCACGGTGCCGGTGTAGTCGTGCAGAAACTTTTCCAGCCAGTCGACCGACTCGGCGTCCAGATGGTTGGTCGGCTCGTCGAGCAGCAGCATGTCCGGCTTGGACAGCAGCAGTCGGCACAGCGCCACGCGGCGCTTCTCGCCACCGGACAGCGGCCCGATCTTGGCGTCCCATGGCGGCAGGCGCAGCGCGTCGGCGGCGACTTCCAGCTGGCGCTCAAGCGCATGCGCGTCGTTGGCGGCGAGCAGGTTTTCCAGCTCCTGCTGCTCCTTGGCCAGCTTGTCGAAATCGGCGCCTTCCTCGGCGTATTCGGCGTAGACCTCTTCCAGCCGCTTCTGCGCGTCCAGAATTTCGGAGACGCCTTCTTCGACCGCTTCGCGCACGGTCTTTTCCGGGTCGAGCTGCGGCTCCTGCGCCAGGTAACCGATCTTGGTGCCGGGGTTGGCGCGCGCCTCACCCTGGAAGTCGGTATCCACGCCGGCCATGATCTTCAGCACGGTGGACTTGCCGGCGCCGTTGACGCCGAGCAGGCCGATCTTGGCGCCCGGGAAGAAGGACAGCGAGATGTCCTTGATGATCTGGCGCTTCGGGGGAACGATCTTGCTCACCCCGTTCATGGTGTAGATGTACTGCATGCAGCCTCCGTAGGCTTACCGCGCCGCCCTGAGCGGGCCACACGTCAAAGAGAATTTGTCTAGCCGCCTATTATAGCGGCTTGTGGTGAGCGGACGTTGACGGTTGGCGCCCTTTCAGGCGTTATTCGCCATGGCTCCGCCCATCAGGCCGGCTGCGTTGCCGTGCTGCCATTTGCCCGCCAATTGCCTCGGTAACGCTGTGGCGTAGCCATGAAGGCAGGCGATCCTCGACGGATCCGCGGTCAGAACCTGTTCCCATGAACGTCAAATCCATTGCGCTGCCCTGGCGCCATATCAGCGTGCTGGACTGGCAGCTGGCCCGGCGCCTGCGTCGATTCGGGCGTCTTGGAATATTCGCCCACGAGTTTGTCTGTTTCGGCATCAAACAGGCCTCGGCCTGCCTCTTTGGCGGATTGATGGTGGCGTTGCTCGTGGCTACGTGGCGCTGGTATCCGGCCGATGCGCCGTTGGCGCGCTACGACTTTCTTACGCTGGCAGCGCTGGCGATCCAGCTGGTGCTGCTGGCTGCGCGGCTCGAAAGCGTGGAGGAGGCGAAGGTCATTCTGCTGTTTCACCTGGTCGGCACCGTGATGGAGATGTTCAAGACGTCGGTGGGCTCATGGGCGTATCCGGAGCCATCGTTGCTGCGGATCGGCGGCGTGCCGCTGTTCACCGGCTTTATGTACGGCTCGATAGGCAGCTATATCGCGCGAGCCTGGCGTCTTTTCGATTTCCGTTTTACCCGGCACCCGCCGCTGCGGGCGACAGGAGTGCTGGCATGCGCGATTTACGCCAATTTTTTCAGTCATCATTTCCTGCCTGACATGCGGCCGCTGCTTTTTGCCGTGGTGGCATGGCTGTTCGGGCCCTGCTGGGTGCATTACCGCATTCGCCGGGTGCACCGCCGCATGCCGCTGCTGCTGGGGTTCGTGTTGGTGGCGCTGTTTATCTGGCTGGCCGAGAACATCGGCACCTTCAGCAAGGCGTGGCTGTATCCGGCGCAGCGTCAGGGCTGGCAGCTGGTGCCGCTGGGCAAGCTGGGCGCCTGGCTACTGTTGATGATCATCAGCTACGTGATGGTCTGCCTACTGCACCGGCCGGCGTCTCTAAAGCCGCACCAGCAATAGCGGCAGTGGCCGCAAACCCCCGGCAGCGCTACACTTTCAGGCTGGTTGCGCTTACCTAGCTCGCGCCCTCCATCCCGCTCCCCACCCGCCGAGGCCAAGAATGTTCCCGAAGGACTGCACGATTGCCGGTTATGACGACGAACTGGCCAAGGCCATGGCCGACGAAGGCCAGCGTCAGGAAGATCACGTCGAGCTGATCGCCTCGGAGAACTACGCCAGCCCGCGGGTGATGGAAGCCCAGGGCTCGAAACTGACCAACAAGTACGCCGAAGGCTATCCGGGCAAGCGCTACTACGGCGGCTGCGAGTACGTGGATATCGCCGAGAAGCTGGCGATCGAGCGTCTGAAAGCGCTGTTCGGTGCTACCTACGCCAACGTGCAGCCGCATTCGGGCTCGCAGGCCAATCAGGCGGTGTACTTTGCGCTGCTGCAGCCGGGCGACACGATTCTGGGCATGTCGCTGGCCCACGGCGGCCATCTCACCCACGGCGCCAAGGTCAACTTCTCCGGCAAGATTTTCAATGCCGTGCAGTACGGCGTGAACGAGAACGGCCTGATCGACTACGACGAAGTCGAGCGTCTCGCCGTCGAGCACAAGCCGAAGATGGTCGTCGCCGGCTACAGCGCCTACTCGCAGCTGATGGACTGGGCGCGCTTTCGCGCCATCGCCGATAAGGTCGGTGCTTACCTGTTCGTGGACATGGCGCATATTGCCGGCCTCGTCGCCGCGGGCGTGTATCCGAGCCCGCTGCCGCACGCCCACGTGGTCACCTCGACCACGCACAAAACCCTGCGCGGCCCGCGCGGCGGCATCATCGTCGCCAAGGACGCGGGCGAAGAGATCGAAAAGAAGCTGCAGTCGATCGTGTTCCCCGGCATCCAGGGCGGCCCGCTGATGCACGTCATCGCCGCCAAGGCCGTGGCCTTCAAGGAGGCGCTGGAGCCGGAGTTCAAGACCTACCAGGCGCAGGTGATCAAGAACGCCAAGGCGATGGCGAAAACCTTTATCGAGCGCGGCTACAAGATCGTCTCCGGCGGCACCGAAAATCACTTGATGCTGGTCGACATGATCGGCCGCGACGTTACCGGCAAGGACGCGGAAGAGGCGCTGGGCAAGGCGCATATCACCGTGAACAAGAACGCCGTGCCGAACGACCCGCGCAAGCCCTTCGTCACCTCCGGCCTGCGCGTGGGCACGCCGGCGATCACCACCCGCGGTTACCTCGAAGCCGACACCATCGAATTGACCAACTGGATCTGCGACGTGCTGGACAAGCCGTCCGACGAAGCCGTGATCGCCAGGGTGCGCGAAGCGGTGACGGTGCAGTGCAAGAAGTTTCCGGTTTACGGCTGAAATTAGGAAAGCGGGATCGGGGAACGGGGAACCACCCAAGGTGGCCCGGCGGGGAACATGGAGGTTCCAGTGGCGTGCGATTACAGGGAGTTGTGGGTTTGGCAGGACGCCATGTTGTTGGCTGAGGCTGTTTACTCGATCACGAAAGAATTTCCTCCGGATGAGCGGTTCGGTATGACTTCGCAATTGCGTAGAGCGGCCGTCTCAGCTGTATCGTGTATTTCAGAAGGCAATGCACGTAGTTCTACTCGCGATTATTTGAGGTTTCTGCATATGTCCTCCGGATCACTGGCTGAAGTCGAAACGCAAATGCTGCTGGCGGAGCGCCTTGAGTATGTGTCCCCAAAAGACGCAAGCTCATTGCTGACATCGTTGCACTCGGTGGCGCGCCAACTGCAGTCGCTGAAAAAAGCGCTGACGAGAAGACTTGCGGAAGACACCCCGTTCCCCGTTCCCCATTCCCCGTTACCCGACCAATAAATGCATTGCCCCTTCTGCCAGCACGAAGACACCCGCGTGATCGATTCGCGCCTCGCCGAGGACGGCGGCACGGTGCGGCGTCGGCGTGAGTGTCCGCAGTGTGGCGAGCGTTTCAATACGTTCGAAACGGCGGACCTCAAATTGCCGACGATCGTGAAAAGCGGCGAGCGGCGCGAGACCTTCGACGAGCGCAAGCTGCGGGTGAGTTTCGAGCGCGCGCTGCAAAAGCGTCCGGTGACCAGCGATGCGGTGGATGCGGCCGTTCGCGCCATCGTCAACGACCTGCGCCGCAGCGGCGACCGCGAAGTGGCGTCGCGCGAAGTGGGCGAGCTGGTGATGCGCGAGCTGAAGAATCTCGATCAGGTCGCCTATGTGCGCTTCGCCTCGGTCTATCGCAGTTTCGAGGACGTGCACGCGTTTCGCGAAGAAATAGAAAAGCTCGAGCGCGACTTGCCCGGGCTGGAAACGCTGCAGCTGCAACTGCTCGGCGAAACCGTCGCCAAGCGCAGCAAGAAAGTCTGATCCGCGTCGCGCCGGCAGGGAGCAAGCATGTTCGTGGCCATTTACCGCTGGCGCCTGTATCCCGAGCTGGAGCAGGATTTCATCGCCAACTGGCAGCGCATCACTCTGCTTGGACTGGCTGAAGGGTCAGGAGGCTCAAGCCTGTTCAAGGACTCGGAAGGCTGCTGGGTGGCTATTGCGCGCTGGACTTCGCGCGAAGCGCGCGAGCTTTTCTTCCGGCGGATGGAAAATGATTACGCCGAGCCCGGCATGCGCGAGCGCGCGGCCGTGGCCATCATCGAGAGCCTGCCGCCGCTGGAGCTGGAGAGCGTGCTGGATTGCTGGGCGCCATTCCCCGAGGCCAAAACGTGACCCTGTTTAGCGCCATCGATCATGGCCACATGGCGCACGCGCTGCGGCTGGCCGAGCGAGGGCTTTATACGACCCAGCCCAATCCACGCGTGGGCTGCGTCATTGCTCACGCAGACCAAGTCGTTGGCGTAGGCTGGCATCAGCGCGCCGGCCAACCGCATGCCGAAGTGTTCGCCCTGCGCGAAGCCGGTGAGCGCGCGCGCGGAGCGACGGCATACGTCACGCTGGAACCTTGCGCGCATCACGGTAGAACGCCGCCCTGCGCCGAAGCGCTGATCGCCGCTGGCGTGGCGCGCGTGGTGATCGCCGCGGAAGACCCGTTTCCGCAGGTGGCTGGTCGCGGTATCGCCATGCTGCGCGAGGCCGACATCGCCGTCGATACTGGCCTGATGCGGGACGGTGCCCGCGAGCTCAATATCGGATTTTTCAGCCGCATCGAACGCGGCCGGCCGTGGCTGCGGGTGAAGCTCGCCATGAGCCTGGACGGCCGAACGGCGCTGGCCAACGGGGAATCGAAATGGATCACCGGCGACGCCGCGCGCGCCGACGTGCAGCGCTGGCGTGCGCGCAGTTCGGCCATTCTCACCGGCAGCGGTACCGTGCTGGCCGACAATCCGCGTCTCACGGTGCGGCTTTCCGACGAGCAGGCGTTCACGCCGCCGCTGCGCGTGGTGCTGGACCGCCAGCGGCGCACGCCGTCAGGCAGCCACGTGCTCGACGGCAGCGTGCCGACGCTGGTGCTTCATGCGGCGACGGTCGATGAATCGGCGGTGGAAACCGATGGACATGCAAGCCCCATCGAACACCTGGTAGTGGCGGAGCAGGGCGACGCACTCGATCTGAGCGCCGTGCTGGCATTGCTCGCCGAGCGCGGCTGCAACGAGGTACACGTCGAGGCTGGCCCGGTGCTTTGCGGCGCGCTCTTCGCCGCCGGTCTGGTCGACGAGCTGCTGCTTTATATCGCGCCGTTGTTTCTCGGCGACAGCGCCCGACCGCTGCTGCATCTGCCCTCGCTGGACGATATGGCGCAGCGCTGGAATCTGCGGATGATCGAGCAGCGCCAGCTGGGCAACGACTGGCGGCTGCGCCTGCGGCCAGCTTCGTCGGTTTGAGCATGCGGCGATTTCGCGATCCACGCCGAGATCGCAGCGTTCACGTGGCAGGACAGCGCAGTCGGGCCGCCCGCCTGCGCTAATGCTAAACTTCGCCAGCCGGTCAGCCGGCAAACACCATAGCGTCTTCAGGGCGGGGCGAAATTCCCCACCGGCGGTAGGTTGAAGGGCGGCCTTTACTTAAGGCACTCCGACAGCGAGCCCGCGAGCGCCTCGACCAGCTCCGCGAGGAGCGACATCGAGGGTCAGCAGATCCGGTCAGACTCCGGAGCCGACGGTTGGCAACTGGCGACAGTTTCCAGAAAGTCCGGATAAAAGAAGACGGTCGAACGTGCAGCCTCGCGGCTGCGCGCCGACCTCGCGCCTTGGGGCGTTTCTTCGCATGCGTTCAACGCCGGAAACGTTTCATGAAACTGATTGCATCATTTCACTATGCCGTTGATTCCGGCGTCGGCCTCCTGCGGGAGCCGCGCTGATGTTTACTGGCATCATTCAAACTGTAGGCCGCATCGCACGACTCGAGCCGCGCGGCGGCGATGCGCGCCTGCGCCACTTGGGAGCGGCCGCCGATCAGCTCCAGCAGGTCGCGATCCAGCGGGCGGACGGAGCGGCGGGCGCCGGCCATGGCCCAAT
>CBAAAD010000153.1:5542-7011 GCA_964658785.1 uncultured Methylobacterium sp. | reverse complement strand
GGGTGCAGGCGGTTCCAGCGCTCGGCGTCGAAGCCGTCGCGGCGCACTTCGATAAAGCTGGGCACCGACCAGATATCGGACTTCACGCCGAAGTCCTTCTCCAGCAGCTCGGCCGCGGCAATCACCTCGCGCAAGATTGTGCCCGAGCCGAGCAGCTGCACGCGCGGCTCGCCCTTCTTCGGCTTGCCACCGTCCTTGAACAGGTACATGCCCTTGATGATGCCTTCCTCGCTGCCTTCGGGCAGGTCGGGATGGCTGTAGTTCTCGTTCATCACGGTGATGTAGTAGTAGATGTCCTCCTGCTCCTGCATCATCCGGCGCGTGCCGTCCTGTAGGATCACCGCGACCTCGTAGGAGAACGTCGGGTCATAGGACTTCACGTTCGGGATCGCGCCGGACATCAGGTGCGAATGGCCGTCCTCATGCTGCAGGCCCTCGCCGTTGAGCGTGGTGCGGCCGGCGGTGCCGCCGATCAGGAAGCCGCGCGAACGCATGTCGCCCGCCGCCCAGCACAGGTCGCCGATGCGCTGGAAGCCGAACATCGAGTAGTAGATGAAGAACGGCAGCATCGGCTGATCGCTGATCGAATAGCTGGTGGCCGCGGCCATCCACGACGCCATGCCGCCCGCCTCGCTGATGCCCTGCTGCAGCACCTGGCCTTTCTGATCTTCGCGGTAATACAGCAGCTGATCGGAATCCTGCGGGCGATACTTCTGGCCGAACGGCGCGTAGATGCCGATCTGCCGGAACATGCCTTCCATGCCGAACGTGCGCGCCTCGTCGGCGACGATCGGCACCACGCGCTGACCGAGCTGCTTGTCGCGCAGCAGCAGGTTGATGCCGCGGACCAGGGCCATGGTGGTGGAGATTTCGCGCTCGCCGGTGCCCTTGGTGATCTGCTCGAAGGCGGCCAGCTCGGGCGTCTTCAGTTTCACGTCGGTCTTGCGCCGACGCTGCGGCAGCGAGCCGCCCAGCGCCTTGCGGCGCTCCAGCATGTACTGCACTTCCGGCGAGTCCTTGCCCGGGTGGTAGTACGGCACGTCCTTGAGCTGCTCGTCGGTGATCGGAATCTGGAAGCGGTCGCGGAAGTGGCGCACGGCCTCTTCGTCCAGCTTCTTCTGCTGATGGGTCGGGTTCTGCGATTCGCCGGCCGCGCCCATGCCGTAACCCTTGACCGTCTTGGCCAGAATGACAGTGGGCATGCCCTTGGTGTTGGACGCCGCGTGGTACGCCGCGTACACCTTGTGCGGATCGTGGCCGCCGCGATTCAAGCGCCAGATGTCGTCGTCGCTCAGGCTGGCGACCATCTCGCGCGTTTCGGGATACTTGTTGAAGAAGTGCTCACGCGTATACGCGCCGCCGAACGCCTTGCAGGCCTGGTACTCGCCGTCGACGGTTTCCATCATCAGCTTGCGCAGCACGCCCTTGCTGTCGCGCGCGAGAAGCGGATCCCAGTAGCTGCCCCAGAC
>CBAAAD010000153.1:0-5442 GCA_964658785.1 uncultured Methylobacterium sp. | reverse complement strand
TCGAGGTACTTGAAGAACTGCGCCTGATAGATCGCCTGGATCGGGCCCAGACCCATCGACACCGTCGGCACCTGCCAGTAATCCGGCATCAGCCACGGATGCGGATACGACGACAGCGCGCGGCCCTTGCCGGCGACTTCCATGCGGAACAGGTCGAGCTGATCTTCGGCCAGGCGGCCTTCGAGGAAGGAGCGCGCGTAGATGCCCGGGCTGGAGTGGCCCTGATGAAACACCAGATCGCCCGGATGGTCGGCCGACGGCGCGCGCCAGAAGTGATTGAAGCCCACGTCGTACAGCGTGGCGCTGGAGGCGAAGCTGGCGATATGGCCGCCCAGTTCGCCCGGCTTGCGGTTGGCACGCACCACCATCGCCATCGCGTTCCAGCGGATCAGCGTGCGGATGCGCCATTCCATCGCCGCATCGCCGCCCATCTTCGCCTCGTGACCGGGCGCGATGGTGTTGACGTATTCGGTGGTCGGATCGAACGGCAGATAGCCGCCCGAACGGCGCGTGTTGTCGACCATGCGCTCGAGCAGGAAGTGCGCGCGTTCGGTGCCGTCGTGCTGGATCACGGCGTCGAGTGAATCCATCCACTCGCGGGTTTCGGTGGGGTCGATATCCTGATTGAGGATGTCGTCGAGCTGATCCATGGGGGATTCTCCGCGGCGCTGTGGCGGCGCCAGGCCTGAGGGGGATGTCCGCCGTGGGGAGCGGCGGGACCAATCTCCGATTCTAGCCGCTGGACGCGGATGCCGCCAATTTCAACACCATGCGTGAGCGCATGGTGCTGCGGTTTTCATCCGCGCAATTTTGCCGCAGAGAGCCGCGCCAGGCTGCCGCTTCGCCATCACTCCGGCTGGCGATTGTTCGACCGAATCTGCGCCTCGACGCACGCCACCGCGCTCATGTTGACGATGCGGCGCACGGTCGACTGTGGCATCAGGATATGCGCCGGCTTGGCCACGCCCATCAGGATCGGGCCGATCACCACGCCGTCGCTGAGCATGCGCGTCATGTTGTAGGCGATATTGGCCGCGTCGAGGTTGGGGAACACGAACACGTTGGCCTTGCCTTCCAGCCGCGAGTTCGGAAACAGCTTGTCGCGCAGCTCGGGCGTCAGCGCCACGTCGGCCTGCATCTCGCCCTCCACTTCCAGGCGCGGCGCCCTGGCGCGAATCAGTTCGAGCGCCTTGCGCATCTTGGTGGCGCCGCCGCTTTCGCGGCTGCCGAAGTTGCCCGCGGACAGCAGCGCGATCTTCGGCGTGATGCCGAACAGCTTCAGGCGGATGGCCGCCTGCAGGGTGGCCTCGGCGATCTGTTCGGCGGTCGGATCATCCTGAACATGCGTATCGAGATAGAAGAACGCGCCTTTCTCGGTCGACACCGCGGCCATGGCCGACGGGCCGCTCACACCGGCATCCAGCCCGATGATGTCCTGGATATAGGTCAGCTTGCTCTGGTACTGGCCAATCAGGCCGCAGATCATGCCGTCTGCTTCGCCGCGCTCGACCATCAGCGCCGCGATAATCGTGGGTCGCGTGCGCACCAGCGCCTTGGCCATGGACGGGGTGACGCCGCGGCGCTCCATCAGCCGGTGGTAGTGCTGCCAGTAATCGTCGAAGCGCGGATCGCTGTGGATGTTGCACAGCTCGATATCGACTCCCACTTTCAGACGCAGGCCGGCGCGCTTGATGCGCTTCTCGATCACGTCGGGACGGCCGATCAGAATGGGCTTGGCCACGCCTTCGTCGACCACCACCTGCACCGCGCGCAGTACGGTTTCTTCCTCGCCCTCGGCGTACACAAGACGCTGCGGCGCGGCCTTGGCGCGCTCGAACACCGGCTTCATCAGCAACCCGGTGCGGAACACGAAACTGGTGAGGTGATCGTTGTAGGCGACAAAGTCGGTCATCGGACGCGTGGCCACGCCCGAATCCATCGCCGCCTGCGCGACCGCCGGCGGCAGCTGCAGCAGCAGGCGCGGATCGAACGGCTGCGGAATGAGATATTCCGGCCCGAAGCTCGGCGGCTTGCCGCCGTAGGCGCGCGCGCTGACGTCGGAGGATTCACGTCGCGCCAGCGCGGCGATCGCCTTGACGCAGGCGATCTTCATCGCCTCGTTGATCACCGTGGCGCCCACGTCCAGCGCGCCGCGAAACAGGTACGGGAAACACAGCGCGTTGTTGACCTGGTTCGGATAGTCCGAGCGGCCGGTGGCCATGATGCAGTCCGGCCGCACGGCCTTGGCTTCCTCCGGGGTGATCTCCGGATTCGGGTTGGCCAGCGCGAAGATGATCGGCTGCGAGGCCATCGTCGCCAGCATCTCGGGCTTCAGAATGCCGCCGGCCGAGAGGCCCAGAAACACGTCCGCACCGTCCACGATTTCAGCCAGCGTGCGGAACTTGGTATCGCGCGCGTAGCGCTGCTTGTCCGGGTCCAGATCGGTGCGCTCGCTGTGCAGCACGCCGTCGCGATCAAACGCCAGAATGTTCTCCGGCTTCGCGCCCAGCGCCACCAGCATGTCGACGCAGGAGATGCCCGCCGCGCCCATGCCGGTGGTCGCGATGCGGATGTCCTCGATTTTTTTGCCGACCACCACCAGCGCGTTGGTGAGCGCCGCGCCGACGATGATCGAGGTGCCGTGCTGATCGTCGTGGAATACCGGGATCTTCATCCGCTCGCGCAGCTTGCGCTCGACGATGAAGCACTCCGGCGCCTTGATGTCTTCCAGGTTGATGCCGCCGAAGGTCGGCTCCAGCGAGGCGATGATGTCGACCAGCTTGTCCGGATCGGACTCGTCGATCTCGATATCGAACACGTCGATGCCGGCGAACTTCTGGAACAGCACGCCCTTGCCTTCCATCACCGGCTTGGCCGCCAGCGGGCCGATATTGCCCAGGCCAAGCACCGCGGTACCGTTGGTGATCACCGCAACCAGATTGGCGCGCGCCGTGTATTCGGCCGCCGTGCTGGGGTCTTCGACGATCGCGTCGCAGGCCGCCGCCACGCCCGGCGAATACGCCAGCGAAAGATCACGCTGGGTCAGCAGCGGCGTGGTCGGCGTGACCTTGATCTTGCCGGGGCGCGGCAGGCGGTGATACTCGAGGGCGGCAAGACGCAGTTCTTCGGGGAGTGACATCGGCGGCGTTTATTTGAGTTGGGGAGGGGCGACACCCGCCGCGGCGGATGGCTTTTCATGGTATCACCGCGGCTACCGATGCTGCCGATGCCGCGGTCAGCGGCGGGACAGCCGGTGGTTACACGCTCAGGGACAGCTCATCGCCCTGCACCCGGTTCATGTGGATGCCGTTGACGAATACCGAAAAGGCCAGCTTGCCGGCCAGCCCATGCACGTGCTGCATCCACGGCGGCAGCCAGTGCGGTGGCAGAATGGCGCCGGATTCAAAATACGGCTGCAGCGCCACCACGTCATGCAGCGCCAGCTTACCGGCGAACAGGCAGCGCAGCAGATCCATGCGCCGCTCCTTCAGCGCCCAGCGGAAAAACGTGTGCACGGTGAGCAGGCCGGCCAGATAGACGTTGTCCTTGGCGAAAGCCGAACCGCCGGTCAGCGGCACGCCGCGAAACACCCGCTGAGCCGAGTGGAAGCTGTCGGCCGGGCTTTGTCCGCAACTGCTGAAGTAGCGGTAGACCTCGACAAAGTCGGCGCCGCCCAGCGCCATGTCGATCGCCAGAATGCGCAGGCTGATGCGCTTGAGCCGGGTAATGTCGATCGCGCCGGACATCAGCTCGGCAAACACCGCCAGACCCTCCTGCGTGGCCGTGACCCGCGGCGAGGTGCGCGCCAGCGAGGTCAGCAGCGGCTGGCGGCGGCCGTTCAACGCGGTGAGCGAGTGCACGAAAGCCTCGTGCGCCAGCAGCTGATGGTGGTCGTATTCGGTGAAGTGCGTTTCGCCGCGCAGCCGGATGCGCGTGGCGCCGGCGGCGGCCTTGGCCGTCAATTCGGGATCGACCTCCACGCGGATCGTGCCGGCACCGAAAAAATCATCGAGCGTCTTGCTCAGCTCATCGCGCAGCGTTTCGGAGCTGATGTCGGTATGCACGCCATCGGCGAGCAGGTCCGCACCGAGCTCGTCGGACAGCTCGACGAAATAACGTGCCGCATCGAGGTTGCTGCGCTTGCTTCCCGGCAGCGTATCGTTTGGACGTCCATATAAAATGATCGACGGCGCCGTGACGCCCGTCGTGCCCACGGCCTCCAGCATTTCGGCGGCGATGCGCCACGACTCCGCGGTGCGGCGCAGATAGTCACCCAGCGGATCGATGTCGGCTGGATCACTACCGCCGGCATCGGCTTCGATCGCCGCCAGCTCGCTGCGTGCCGCGGAAAGATCGGGGCGTTTGTAGCTCACCTCCGGCAGCGCAAACTGGCCCTTGGCATACGCGGCGATCATGCGATTTTCCAGCGACGCGGACCACGCCACCGTGGGCAGAATGGTAATGCCGCGCGCTGCTGCCAGCAGGCGCTTGTCCAGCTCGGCGTAACGCTGCAGTTCGGGTTTGACGACGGCCGCTGGATCGCTCATCGGCGCACCTGCCGCAGCGCATCGATGCGGCCAATCAAATCCGTGGCGATGGGATCAGTGGCGATCGGATCGAAATTGAACGCCGCGCCAAATCCTCGCGCGCTGGCCGGCATGAAGGTGACGCTGCGGCCGAAGCGTGAATCGGTTCGCAGCATCAGAGTGACGCGCCGCGGATTGATCATGATGGTGGCATTGACGTTGATCACGTCAGCCAGCGCGATGCGCGTCTGCTGGCCCCCGTTTTTCACCACCAGATGATCCCCGTCGAGCCACACCTCATCAAGCAGGTCAGCAATCAGCTTGCGATAGATCACCCAACCGACCAAAAAAATAAGGGCCGAAGGCAGCAGCGGCAGCCAATCGATGAGGGCTCGATTGCGCATCGACGCGGTCCAGAGGGCGAGACCTGAAAACACTGGAACGAGCAGCCACACAACAGGGAACACCCGTTTGTAGAACACGGTGAACGTGGAGGACAGCCGGCGCATGGCGCGATCCGAAATGACAATACTTCGATAGTAGTGCCAGACCCTTCGCCAGCGGCGGCCCATCGCGCCTTTCGGGCAACTTTTTCATCCGAGGAAGATAAATACCAACCACCGGCATCGCCTTGTCGAGCGCTTGGCTGCGGTGATCACCCTCATTCGACGCCTGGCCCACGGCAGCGAAAGTCTTTCTGTCATCCAACGATGGGTACTGACGTTGAAGCCCCAAATACCCTGAATATCGGGAGCCTTGTTCTCCCTCATACGCTCCGCTTTAAGGGAAACCCTTGCGCGCTTTATGAAATTGAACGGGCATCATCGCGATATCGCTTTGCAACATCGCCGCACACACACCAACCAACGCTCGAAAGCCAATCGCCAGCGGCTCGCCAAGCCTGCAAAGCGCCCAA
>CBAAAD010000152.1:0-7036 GCA_964658785.1 uncultured Methylobacterium sp. | reverse complement strand
CCTGCTGCAGAGCGCCGGCATCAGCATCGCCGCGACGCTGGCGCTGGTGCGGCACCCGGCGTGGGCAACCCAGATCGAGCAGAGCCTGGATCCGCACATCTGGCGCCTGCTGCTGAGTATCGGCGTGGCCGGCCTCGTCATCGTCGCGCTGACCCGCGTGCGCCGCGCCGCGATCGGCTGGCTGGCTTTCGTGGCCGTGCTGTGGAGTGTGTACGGGCTGTGGGGTTATCCGATGCTCAACGGCGACCGCTCGGCGAGCGACGTGATGCAGCGCGCGCGCGCCATCGCCGGACCGCAGGCCACCATCGGCCTGCTCGCCTGGAAGGAGCAGAACCTGCTGATGGCGCAGGGTCCGGTCGCCGAGTTCGGATTCCTGAAGCCTTGGCCGGAGCAGTACGCCGACGCCACGGCCTGGCAGCGCGCCGAGCCGGGGCAGCGCTGGATCTTCAGTCTCGACATCGCGATGGGCCAGTGCGTCGACCGCCAGAAAGCCACCTACGTGGGCCACGCCAATCGGCGCGAATGGTGGATGTTCAAGGCTGACGCCGTGCTGCCCGGCTGTCTACCGCACGATGGTGACAGCGAGAATGACGCTGCGGAGTGAGAAGTTTCAGCGAGTTGCCAGCAACTCGGCGTAGGCCGCCTCGGTACGCTCGACGAATAGGTCCAGCCCAAACGCATTCTGCGCATGCTCACGCGCGGCGGCGCCCATCAGCGGCAGATCCACGCGCTGTTCCAGCAGGCGCTTCAAACGGCCGGCCATGGCCTGATGATCGCGCGGTGGCACCAGCCAGCCGTCCACCTCGGGGCGAATGTTTTCCGGCAGACCGGCGTATTCGCTGACCAGGACCGGCTTGCCCATCGCCATCATTTCGCGACAGGCGAATGAGATGGTTTCCACATCCCACGACAGCACAAACCCCGCATCGATGGCGGCCAGCGCTGGCCGTACATCGTCAAGCAATCCCGGAAAATGCACCTGCGCACTCAGGCCAAGCGCGGCGACACGCTGCTGGGCGGCAGCGTCCGGCGCGCGCCCGGCGATCAGCAGATGCACCTGGGTGCGCAAGTGCGGCGGCAACAGCGCCAACGCTTCGATCAGATCCATCCAGCCCTTGTAGCTGGCCGTGCCCGCATTGCTGCCGAGCAGCAGCACGGCCTCTTCACCGACCCAGCGGCGACGTTCTGCCGCGGCCTGCGCATCGGGCCACGGGCTGAAATGGGCGATGTCGACGCCGTTATGCACGGTGCGCAGCAGGCAGCGCCGATACGCCGAGGCAGTTAGCGCTCGAGAGGTGTAGTCGCACACGGCAATCACCATGTCGGTGGCGTGCCGCGCTCGCCACCAGTGTCCGAGACCCGTCATCGGCTTGGAGTTGTGCTTGGTCAGCACGATTCGCGGGCGGTGCGGCAGTCGGCTCACGGCAGCCATCACCAGGCGGTGGTCGGCCGACCCGTTCACGTGCACCAGATCGAAATCGTTCTCTCGCAGCAGCGTCACCAGCTGCCGACCGGCGCGCCGGCGAGCGGCCAGCCTTTTCAGCCCGTTCGGGAACGGCTGGGGCCAAGCCTGCATGCCCGCCGCCACGCCTGCCTCGCGATAAAGCCGGCTGGTCGGCGGCGCGGCCACATGCACGTCGTGCCGGGCTGAAAGCGCCCTCGCCAGCGTCATCACGTAAGTGGTGTGGCCGCCCCCGTCACCATCGTGGAAATTGGTGAACAGGAGTTTCAAGACGATGGACCTTCGCAATCCAAGCGAACGCTGTCGCCGGAGAATGGGGTTGATAGACAAAATGGGGTTGACGGACAACATGAACGCGGCCGTTATGGCCTTGACATGCCTTGCCGTGCCACCGCTTGCCTAAAGTACCATGTGAGGACTCAAAGCTAGTGCTGAAGACCTCAACCCTTCGTGCAGCACAGGGAGAAGACTCAACCGGAAAGGAGCAAGCGTGGACGCAAGAACAAACGCATGGTGGCTAGGGTCGTTGTCTGTGCTGGTCGCCCTGATGCCGCTTTCGTTTTCGGTGTCCTCGCACGCCAAGGCTCTGCCCGCTCTGCTATTGCTGATTGCAGGGGCAGCCCTGCTTTTCCGCAGCCGCGCCGCGCGCAACAGTTACCGCGAGGGCTGGCCGGTGTTCGCCGTCTGTGCGCTGTCCGTGTTTTATACGGCGCTGAGCATCCTCGGGCACGGACTCGGATGGAATATGTTCGACCTGCCGTCGCATATTCTGCTGTACGTGGTCACGGCGGCGGTTTTTAGCCTGCCGCTGCGCATGCGCTGGGTGTGGCTCGGCTTCAGCGTGACCGCAATCGTGCTCGGGGCCGTCTGCATAGAGCAGCACTTTGTGCTGCGGATCGATCGGGCTTTCGGGCTCAACGGCGGGGACTGGGGCGCCATTGAATTCGCCATGGTCATGCTGGTGCTTTCGCTGATCGGATGGCTGCAACTTTTCTATTCCCAGGGACATGCGCTTGAGAAAGCCGTCCATGGACTGGGTGCGGCGTCGGGCATGTACGGTGCGATGCTGACCCAGAGCCGCGGGCCGCTGCTGGCTTTTGTAGCGGTGCTGCTGTTTCTGCTGTTTATTTACGGCCGCCGCACCCGACGCTGGATCCCGGCGCTGCTGCTACTTGTCGCGATTGTTGGCGGCGGCGCTCTGGCGGCAAATACCGTGCATAACGTGAGCGTTCCGGTAACAGCTGCCGACGCGAATCCTGCCGCCGTCAACACAGCAAGCCCGGTGGAAACGGCCGCGACATCAGCAAAACCGGTGGAAGCGCCGGTAGAGGTGCAGAAACAGGTGCGAGCGCCGGTGCAGAAGCAGGTGCCGGCGCCGGCGACTGTGCCAACGCCAGCCAAGCCGCCGATCGCAAGTACCGATACAACACCGGTATTTGTAAAACGATTCAGCGACGTAGGCTCGGAGATAAGCAGCTACAACTCCAAGACCGATGCCAATGGTGCAATACGCGAACGGCTGGAAATGTGGCACACGGCGAGTCACGCCTTCATGGATCATCCGCTGACTGGCGTGGGCATAGGGCAGTTCGGCGTATTTACGCGCCAGCAAGTGGCGGCGGGCCAGGCTAACCAGGCCATCGCAAAATACGAACATCCGCACAATGAGTATCTGGAGGCTGCGGCAACCGGCGGCGTGCCGGGCCTGCTGGTCATTTTGCTGATCTTCGGCGTACCACTGGTTTATTTTGTCCGTCACGCGCTGCATGCGCCCGACAGCGAGATCATCCCGGCGAGCGTTGGCGTGGCCATCATCAGCATGTATGCGCTGTGCGGGCTGACAGACAACGTGTTTTACAGGGCCATGCCGCATTCCCTGTACTTTTTTCTGGTGCTTGGCTTGACGATTCTGCTTGGTAAACGCAAATCCGCCATAGAGGTTAGGTAGCTTGTCTGATCGGATGCCACGCATGCGTATCAACCTGATCGGCTGGGACAACGGCCGTGGTCTTACCCACGATCTGCGCCTTTTGCGGGAAACACTGGAATCGCAGGGCAACGCCGTACACGTGACGTCGGTAGGGCCGAAACGTCGGCGCTGGACGCCACGGGCGCTCCTGATCTGCCTGAAACTGGCCTGGCAATCTTTTCGCAGCGGTGGCGGCGTGCGATGGAAGTTCGACGTCAACATCATGCTGGAACACGCGCAGCCAGCCTATTTCGGCACCGCGCACCGGAACTTCTTCATACCCAATCCGGAATGGCTGTCCAAACG
Source organism: uncultured Methylobacterium sp. (assembly GCA_964658785.1). Lineage (GTDB taxonomy): Bacteria > Pseudomonadota > Gammaproteobacteria > Xanthomonadales > Rhodanobacteraceae > Rhodanobacter. The sequence continues at coordinate 3,299 of CBAAAD010000152.1, read as the reverse complement.
GGACGAACGCCATCTGCACCGTTTTGACGCCGTGCTCGCCAAAACGCGTATCGCGTGCGCGACCTTTCAGAGTCGAGGCATACCCACACGCTATATCGGTTTTCGCAGCACGGATTGTCTGAATGCAGACATTCCGCGACAGCCGCACTTCCTGCATCTGGCCGGAGCGAGCCGCATGAAGGGCACGGCTCGGCTGCTGGCCGTGTGGCGGCGTCATCCCGAGTGGCCGCCGCTGCTGGTTCTGCAGTCACCGCAGACGGCGCAAGGCATGCCCACCACGCCGGATCGGGACAACGTGCACCATCGCATCGCCACGTTGCGCAACATCGACGAAATCCGTCGTCTGCAGAACAGCCATGTATTCCACGTATGCCTGTCGGAAGCCGAAGGATGGGGACACTACATAGCCGAAGGGATGAGCTGCGGCGCCGTGATAATCACGTGCGACGCGCCACCGATGAATGAACTGGTGCGCCCGGATCGCGGCTTGCTGGTGGCGGCCGACGCCGTGGGAGCGCTGAATGCCGCGACCCGCTATCACTTTGACGAAGCGGCGCTGGAAGCGGCCGTTGAGCGTGCGCGAAACATGCATCCGGTCGAATACAACGCGCTCGGCGCCGCCGCGCGCGCCTGGTTCGAGACCAATCAAAAGCGCTTCGGCGGGCTCCTGCAGGATTCACTCCAACCGCTTGCGCAGGTCAAGCCGGCAGCGGTGACTTGGCAGGGTGCAAAGTCGCCGGGCAAGTAAGTTTGTCGTTCGTACGCCAGAAGGTCGCTCAGCCGCTCCTGGGCAGTCCACTCGTCTTCGATCCAAACAGAATCGCCAGCATGTGCTCGATCCGTTTCCACCACGGCGCGCGTCCGCGCATGGCCAGCGCCGCGTAGCGCTTGGTTTCTGCCCACAGCGGATCGGGCTTGGTCTTGTACTCAAGCTTGGAAAGCTCGATGCACGATTCGTCGAGCCCGGCCACGCGCGCGTAATAGCCGATCAATCCGCGCGACCGTAGCCGGTTGGTGTAGGCCACCGAAGCGCTGCGATTGGACCACCACCCGTTCTTTCCGTGAATGCGATAACCCACGCTGCCGGTGGGCAAATAGTATTTCCTTGCACCCAGCACGCTGGCCCCGAACACCAGGCAGTTGTCCGCCGAAAGGCGCCAGGTTTCGCGAAAACTTTCCGGCACATCCACCACTTTTCTGGCCCACGACGTGCGCATCGACAGCGCCGACGTCGGCGCGCCGTACCAGCGCGTGAGCGCATAGGTAATCACTGCGGTATAGCCCAGGTCCACCGCGCTGCGGTGGAAACCCACGACCTTGTTCTCTTCGCCGAAGTGCTGCATGTCGGTAAAGACGAAGTCGACGTCGCGACGGTTGTCGTAAAGCTCGCCCAGGCGAGCCAGATAATCCGGCGCCCATCGATCGTCGGAATCAAGAAAGCAGACCACGCCGGCGCTCACCCGCGCCACGCCGCGTTGAAACGCCTCAAGCTGGCCTCCGTTGCTGCCGCAGACCAGCACCACGCGTTCGTCGGCGCCGAAGCGTTCGCGCAGCAAAACGTCCGAGCCGTCGGTGGAGCCATCGTCCACCACAATGACCTGCTCGGGCTTGCGGCTTTGCGCGAGCGCACTCTCCACGGCTTCGACCACGAAGTCCCGGTAGTTGTAGCTGGTGACGACTACCGCAAAGCTTGTCGTTGACTGGCTCAAGCAAAAACTCCCGACGACAAATCGGTAGGGAAACATGTGTGGGGCAGGCGCTCGCCGCCGACGCAGGGAACGGCTCCGCTGTGGGTCGTATTCATTGGCAGGCATTCTCCCATGGTCGCTGCCAACGGTCGGCCGGCGGGCTTGGCGGTGCGGGTAAAGTTACGTCAAGAGCGATAAAACCACGTCGCCATCATACCTAACCGGAAAGACGGCAACCGGCTCCCTGGGCGCCGACCGGCTCTGGATCGATCGGCTAGAATCCGGCGCATGACCACCTTCCCGCTCACCCTCGTCGTCATCACCCACAACGAGGCCGACGTCATTGCGCGCTGTCTGGACAGCGTGCCGTTCGCGGCCGAGAAGCTGGTGATCGACAGCGGCAGCGACGACGACACGATGGCGATCGCGCAGGCGCACGGCGCGCGCGTGGTGCAGCAGGACTGGCTCGGCTTCGGCGCCCAGCGCAACTTCGCCACCACGCAGTGCCGTCACGCCTGGATACTCGCGCTGGACGCCGACGAAACGCTGACGCCTGCACTTGTCGCCGAACTGCAGCAGCGATTGCCGGTGCTGATGGCCGGCGACACGCCGGCCGTCTACCTTCGTCGCAGCACGATCTACATGGGCCGCCCGATGCGCTGGTACCGCCCGGCCGTCGGCGAAAAACTGGCGCGCCTGTACCACCGCGACCGAGCCCGCTGGACCGATGCCCGCGTGCATGAATCGCTGCGCTTCGAAGGCGACGCGCCAACGTTGAGCGCGCCGTTCAATCACATCAACAACCCCACCCTGCCGCACAAGCAGCTCAAGGTACTGCGCTATGCCGAGCTGAAATGTCGCGACTGGCTCGAGAAAGGCAAGCCCGTGCGCATGTGGCAGGCGCCGTTCGTCTTTGCGCTGGCCTTCATCAAGGACTATTTTTTCCGGCTGGCTTTTCTGGACGGCTGGCGCGGTTTCATGATTGCGCACACGGCCGCCAGCTACGCGATCTACAAGCGCATGCGCTATTACGAAATGCGCCACAACCCGGAGTCGGTCGATCGGGCGGCCAAACTTCTCACTCGCCACGGCATCGATCGTTGATGAGCAAATCGGTGATGGGCAACGCAACCTCTTCCACTTCTTCTGCAGCCGCCGCGCCGAAGCACTATCTGCTGTACGGCTCGGAGCGCTACGCGCTGGCAATTCTTCGCCCGGTGCAGCAAGCCATCCGTGCGCGCGGCCACGAGGCGGCCTGGTTTTTTGACGGCCCCGGCGCCGAAGATCTGGTCGACGGCGAACGCCTGTTGACGGTGGAAGAGGTGCGCGCGTGGAATCCGATCGCGGTGATCACCTCCAGCAATCACCTGCCGCATTTCTTTCCCGGCGTGAAGGTGGAAACTTTCCACGGCTTCGACGCGGGCAAGCCCCGGCATGTGTACGTACGCGGCTTCTTCGACCTGTACTGCACCACCGGCCCGCGCGATACCAAGGCGTTCGGTGATGTTGCGGCCAAGCTCGGCCATTTCAGCGTGACCGAAACCGGCTGGCCCAAACTCGACCCGTTCATGCGCGACATTGCCGGCGCGCTGCCCGCGGTGCGCGAACCGC
>CBAAAD010000151.1:0-7037 GCA_964658785.1 uncultured Methylobacterium sp. | reverse complement strand
ACACCTGCGCCTCGCTCGCGTCTGGACGTCCATACAAAATGTTGTCTCGGATCGAGCGGTGCAGCAGCGAGGTATCCTGAGTGACCACGCCGATCTGCGAGCGCAGGCTCTCCTGCGACACCTGCGCGATGTCCTGACCGTCGATCAGAATGCGACCGCTCTCCAGGTCGTACAGTCGCAGCAGCACGTTGACCAGGGTCGACTTGCCCGCGCCCGAAGGCCCGACCACGCCGATCTTCTCGCCGGCACGCACGGCCAGATTGAGCCCCGCAATTACGCCGCCCTTTTTGCCGTAGTGAAAGTGGATGTCCTCGAAGCGCACGTCGCCGCGCGCTACCGCCAGCGGCTTCGCGCCTTCGTCATCCTGCACCGCGCGCGGCTGCGAAATGGTGGTGATGCCGTCCTGCACCGTACCCACGTTTTCGAAAATGCCGTTGACCACCCACATGATCCAGCCGGACATGTTGTTGATGCGGATCACCAGACCGGTCGATAGCGCGATCGCACCCACGGTGACCTTGCCCTCGCTCCACAGCCAGATTGCCAGCCCCGACGTGCCCACGATCAGAAACCCGTTGAGGATGGTGATGCTGGCATCCATCGCCGTGGTGAGCCGGGTCATGTGGCGCAGCTTGCCGGTCTGCTCGCCCATCGCGTCGGCCACATAGGCCTCCTCGCGGCGGGTATGCGCGAAAAGTTTCAGCGTGAGGATGTTGCTGTAGCCGTCGACGATGCGGCCCATCATTTTCGAGCGCGCTTCGGAAGCCAGCCACGAGCGCTGCTTGATGCGCGGAATGAAATACGCCATCAGCCCGATATAACCGAGCAGCCATGCCACCAGCGGCACCGCGAGCCACGTGTCGGCCTTGGCGAACAGCACGATCGCGCTGCCGGTGTAGATCGTTACGTACCACAGCGCATCGACAATCTGCACGGCCGATTCGCGCAGGCTGGAGCCGGTCTGCATGATGCGATTGGCGATGCGTCCGGCGAAGTCGTTCTGGAAAAAACCCAGGCTCTGCCGGATCACGTAACGATGGTTCTGCCAGCGGATGCGGTTGGTCAGGCTCGGCACAATAGCCTGATTCACCAGCAGGTCGTGCAGGCTGCTCAGGACCGGCCGAGCAATCAGCGCTATGAGAGCCATCACGATCAGCTCGCGCCCGTGCAGGCGAAAGAAATCCGGCCCCGGCATTCCCTTGGTCATGTCGACAATGCTGCCGATGAAACCGAACAGCGACACCTCGACGATCGCCACGCCAAAACCCACGACAATCGCCGCCAGAAACACCGGCCAGACCTGGCGCAGGTAAAACGCGTAGAAGCGCCACACCTGCTTCGGCGGCATGCCGTCGGAGGGCTCTTTGAACGCGTCGATCAGGGATTCGAACCATCGAAAAATCATCGGAACTCCAAAAACGTGCGGCCATTGTGCTCGACGCACCTGGCCGAACGCCAAACAACATGGTGACGCATCGCGGAAAATCCACTGGTTCGGCGGCTGCGCACGCGTTTGGAAGCGAAGTATTTAAAGCGGCGCGTCTAGCACGCGTCTGGCACGCGTATAGCCAGCCTGCCCGTCGGCAAGTCATTGCAGCGGCACCAAGGAGATGGCGCCTGACCAGCAACATCAGCCCAGATCCAACCCCTGCTGTATTACGTCCGATGGCGCTGCCCCACCCCGCCGCGACGCCAGTCGATCTGCCAGCCGCGTCGGTTCGGGCAATTTGTAGCGCGTGCAGCAGGCCAGCACGAGCTCCGCCGCGCTGGCCTGGCTTACGCGATGCCCGGGCGAGACAATCAGCGGCTTGATCCGGTCCTTGCTGCGCAAAACGGTACCGATGCGTTTGCCGCGATGGACAAGATCGGTGCGGTCACCGCGCAGCGGACCCAGTTCGGCGTGATGCCCGACCAGAATCGACTTGGACACCCCGAGGGTGGGCAGGCCGGTGATCACGCCCAGATGCGCCGCAATACCGAGCCCGCGTGGATGCGCCACGCCGAGACCATCCACAAAGATCAGGTCCGGCGCCTGCGGCAGCTCGGCCAACGCCTGGATTACCGCCGGCAGCTCGCGAAACGACAGCAGCCCGGGGATGTACGGCATCCGCGTCGGGAGTCGGGCAATGACCTGCGCCACCGGCTGCAGGGTTTGCGCATCCAGCAGCACCGCCGCTGCCCGGGTGATCGCGCCATCCAACTCAAAGCCCACATCCACACCGCCCAGCAGACGCAGCGGCGGATAGTCGTCCTCAAGACGCACGAGAAGCGCGAGTTCGGTCTGCAGTGCTCGGGCGCGCGCCACGTCGCCGTCCCAGGCCAGCGTTTCGCCGATATCGACGTGTGGCCAGCCGTGCTGGCTCGACGCCTCGTTGCCCCGCTCAGTCATGCCGCAAGCCTGGATGGAACAGCCTGAACACCGCGTCAAAGCAGGCGTCAGGGCATCGTCATTTCGGTTGACCGACCGCGGCCAGGGCCGGATCATCGCCGGATGCCCAACTCGCTTCGCTATCTATTTGTTCTCCTGCTGACCCTTTCCGGCAGCACCGTCATGGCGCAGGATGCCCCGGCCAGCAGCTCGTCCGCCGCACAGCCCGCGTTGACGCCGGTGCAGACGCTGACCCAGCTGCGCACCGAGCTGGACAACGTCAAGAGTTCGGTCGACGCAAAAAAACCGGACACGCCGCTCAACGATCTGCGCACTGCCGCGCTGGCCGTGCAGCAGAAGGCCGATCAGCTTGTCTCCGGCCTGACGCCGCAGGATACAAGCCTGCAGACGCGTCTGGACGTGCTCGGCCCTGCACCCGCCAAAGGCGCGCCACCGGAATCGGCCGAACTCAGCGCGCAGCGCCGCCAGCTGACCAAGGCCAAAAATGAATTGGACGGCCAGATCAAGCAGGCCAATTCACTCAGCACCGAAGCGACGCAGCTGGCGGCCCATGTATCGGATATGCGCCGCGATCAGTTTCAGGCCTCGCTGGCGTCACGCACGGCCACGCCTTTCAGCGGTGCGTTCTGGGCCGATCCGGCACAGGCGTTCCCCGACGATCTGGCGCGTGCCAGGCGTCTGAACAGCAGCGTCGCCGACGCCTTCGCTACCGCCTGGCAGACGCCAAACCGCACGCCTTTCATCCTGTGCCTGATCTTTGCCGCGCTGCTGATGACGGTGGTGCGGTGGCTGATTGAAAGAACGCTGATCCACATCACGACCAGCAGCATGCCGGCAGGCCGACTACGGCGTAGCGCCTTGGCGGTGACCATTGCATTGGCCTACACCCTAACCGTGGGACTGGCGGCGCACTTTGTTTATGAGGCGCTGAACTGGAACGACATTCTCAGCGATGATCTGGCCGATCTGGCGCAGAAGCTGGCGCGGCTGGTGACGTTTGCGGCGTTTCTCACCGGCCTGGGTCGCGCCATTTTGTCGACGAAGCGCCCGTCGTGGCGGTTATCCGCGCTGTCCGATGATGCCGCGCATCGCCTGCGCCTGTTCCCCTGGCTGCTAGGTGCCGCCGCGTTTTTGCTCGGCCTGCTGGAAAACGTCATCAGCGCCATCGGTCTGAGCCTGCCAGCAACCGTTGCGACACGTGGCTTTGTGGCCGCATTGATCGCGTTGCTTTTCGCCGACGCCCTGATTCGACTAGGCAAGTCCCGGCGCGTCATGCTGGCCTCAGGCGATGAACCCGGACCCAGGCCTGTTTGGGTAGGTCTGCTCGTGGCCGCGGCCTTTTTGTCCGTCGGCGTCACTCTGCTCGGGGTTGCATCGGGCTATATCGCGTTCGCGTTTTTCGTGGCGCGGCAGATGCTATGGGTCGGGGTCATTGTCACGGCGCTGTATCTGGTAATGCATCTGGTCGACGATATTTTCGACACGGTTTTTGCGCCCAAGGGACGCACCGGCAAACGCCTGCAGGCCAGCTTCGGTATGCCGGCCAGCGCGCTGGAACAGATCGGTACGGTGCTATCCGGCGTCACCCGAGCCGTCCTGCTGCTCATGTCTATTGCATTCGTGCTGGCGCCGTTTGGCGCGGGCCCGACTGAGCTGGCCGGTCGCGTCGGCGCGCTGCTGTCCTCGGGCGGGTCGCTGGGTGCTTTGCAGATTGTGCCTGGAAATATTTTCGCGGCACTGCTGGTATTCGGCACCGGACTGGTGGTGCTGCGTATCATCAAACGCTGGCTGAGCGAGCAACTGCTGCCGAAGACCTCGTTCGATCTGGGCATGCAGAACTCCGTGATTACCCTCATCGGCTACGTCGGCGGTGTGCTCACATTTGTGCTGACCTTGATCGAGTTGAAGGTCAACCTGACCAGCATCACCTGGATGGCCAGCGCGCTTTCGGTCGGCATCGGTTTTGGCCTGCAGGCGATCGTACAGAACTTTATCTCCGGTCTGATCCTGCTGGCCGAGCGGCCGGTGAAAGTGGGTGACTGGGTCAGCATCGGGGGCGTTGAGGGCGATATCCGCCGCATCAACGTGCGCGCCACCGAAATCCAGATGGGCGACCGCTCAACCATGATCGTGCCGAACTCGCAGTTCATCACCCAGAACGTGCGCAACGTAACGTTGGCCAACGCGCAAGGTCGTGTGCACATCACCCTGCCGATGCCATTGGATACCGATGCCAGCAAGGCCCGCGAAATCATTCTTGAGGTGCTCAACCGTCATTCCGGCACCCTCGCCACGCCCGAGCCGGTGGTGCGGCTGGACAACCTCGACGCCGGCACCATGACCTTCGACTGCACCGCCTACGTCAACAGCCCGCGCGACGTCAGCGCGGTGAAAAGCGATCTGCTGTTCGAAACGCTGGAGCGCCTGCGCGACGCCAAACTGCCGATGACCAGCCCGCAAAGCATGGTGGTGCGCACGTTGCCCGCGCCGGTCACCGGCGACGACGGCCACGACGGCCACGACGACAAGGATTGACTCCCGCTGGTTGGCTCGCGTGTAGCAAAGGATCAGCAGCAAAACCTGCAAGAGTGAAACAACCGGCAACCAGTAAAAAGTTAAGTAGTGAACGTTATCCGAAACCTCTGAATGCAAGTCAGGAGTTTTTACGATGCACACGTCGGCGACCCACGGCAGCACCATCATCCCCAGCCTGCGCTACCGTGACGCGCATGCGGCGATCGACTTTCTCTGCGAGGCATTCGGTTTCACCCGCCACGCGGTTTACGAGAATGAAAAAGGCGCCGTCGAGCACGCGCAGCTGACCTACGGCAACGGCATGATCATGCTGGGCGAAGTGCGTGATGACGCATTCGGCCAGCGCATTGCCCAGCCCGCCGACATCGGCGGACGCGAAACGCAGTGCGCGTCCGTTACGGTGATTGACTGCAAGGCTCATTATGAGCGATCGCGCGCCGCCGGCGCGGTAATCGTCGATGACTACGCCGAAAAGGATTATGGCGGCGCAGGCTACAGCTGCCGCGATCCGGAGGGTCACCTGTGGTATTTCGGCAGCTACGATCCCTGGCAGCATGCGTAGCGCAAATCACACAAACCGAGGCCGGCGCAAGGCCGGCCTCGGTGGCACAACAAGCCGCTGAAACAGCTAGATCAGGGCGTGCAGACCTTGCCGTGTTCCGCATGATTACCCTTGGCCTTGGCATCCGCCTCACTCATGTACTCGCCCTGTTTGGTCTTGCCGTACCACTTGTCGCCGGGGCAGTGGTAAACCTTGCTGCTGGCGTTGACCCAGACCTTGCCAGGACCACCGCCCGGTGCGGCGTTGGCGGCAGGCGCCGGCATACCTTTCTTTGACGACGTGCCACCGGCCGCGGCAGGCGCGGTCGGCGCCGCCGCGGCGGGCTTGGCCGCTGGAGCCGGTGCAGCGGTGGGCGCGGCAGCCGGCGCGTCCTTGGCACCGGCCGCTGGCGCGGCGGCGTACCACTCCTGGATACCCTTATGGCCCTTGCAGGCACCGCGCTTGGTAGCCGTGCTGGTATAGCTGCCGTCCTTGCACTGGCCGGTGGAACCCGCCGGCGCCGCGGACTGCTGCGCGTGAACGGCCGAACCGGCGAACAGACAGAACGCGGCAATGGCGATCAAACCTGATGATTTCATCTCGAATACTCTCCCGTGTGCGTTGAGATAACCCCTTGGAAAGCGCCGCTCCAACTGCAAGCGAACGCCCCACTCTTTATCGACCACACATCGGGCGCTCTGCGCGTGCGCTGAAGCGACGGACGGCGGCGGATACTCCCCCAGGCACCACAACGGCGATGCCTGCCGCGCGACTATGCCGCAAATCGATGACGATAAGACGGGCACAGATGGATACGTTCATCCGGCAGCCGGGTGCAAGCGGAGTGTTAGCGACGCGGCCTATTCGGAGTGCTGCGCCAGGGTACTCATTGGCGCGACGATCTGCGCCTGCGCCGGCGGCTTCATCGACGAATCCGGCCGCGCCACTGCATACATCTCCCAGCTGATCTGCTTAAGCAGCGCACGCGGATCATCGCCCTGCGTATAGAGGTCCGCGTGCGTCTTGCCCGGCAGGTAGCGGAAATCGGATCGGGCATGCAGGCCATCCAGCACCGCCTGCAGCTTGTGCACGGCGCCGTCCAGATAATACGTATCGGCGGTGCCGACCATGAGGTGAATCTTGCCGTCCAGATCCGGCCTAAGCTGAGGCCACTTCGTCTTCAGCAGATGAGCGATGTCGTAGTGGTCGCGCCAGTACGCCGCCACGTCCGGATCCACCGCGCCGGTATCGCGATCGAACAGCAGGGCTGGCCGACCGTCCTCGCGGCGCGGCGAAAAGACCCATTCGTATGAAGACATCTGGCCACCGTAGGCGCCCAGCACACGCTCCAGCCGGGCCGAATCCTCGAAAGTGCCCTGAACCTTGCCGTTCAGCCGCTCCAGCGGCCATGGCGTGCCGTCGGGACGGTGATAGACGTTGGCCTGGGGCGCATACAGATCGACGCCGGAAAAGTCGTGAAAATCCACCGGATCGGGTGAGGTCGACCAGGTGCCGCCGAAGAGTTTCGGGTAATTGACCTGCAGCCAGAGGGTCGCCCAGCCGCCGGACGAG